>CAZSSV010000189.1:0-5168 GCA_964609425.1 uncultured Isosphaeraceae bacterium
GGTCCCTTCATTCGGCGGTTTCCAACCCCCGCATCACTCGCCGCCGCGTCTGAGCAGGAACTGCTCACGATGTGGCAAGGCCTCGGGTACTACCGACGGGCACGATCACTTCAGAAGGCGGCTGCCCAGATCACCGAGTCGTTCGATGGGGAGGTCCCATTGGATGCGGTATCGCTTCGCCAACTTGCTGGAGTCGGACGGTACACGGCCGGAAGCATTGCATCGATTGTCGGAGGCCATCGCGAGCCCATCGTCGATGGCAACGTCCATCGCGTGCTCGCTCGGCTCGAGTGCGACGACGGCGACCACGGCAGCGCGCTGCACGCACGCATGTGGGCCCGCGCTGAAGCGCTCGTGCAGGCCTGCACGGATCCGGCACTGCTCAACGAGGGTTTGATGGAGCTGGGCGCGACGGTGTGCTCGCCGTCCTCGCCCACATGCCAGTCGTGCCCGGTCAAAGGTGCGTGCGCCGCCTTTGCCTCGAATCGGGTGGGCGAGGTGCCGCGGCCGAAGCCCAGGGGCAAGCGAGCGGTGATGCATCAACATGCGGTCGTCATCAGATGTGGCCGCCGGGTGCTGCTCGAGCAGCGTCCGTCTTCGGGCCTGTGGGCTGGCTTGTGGCAAGCGCCGACCATCGAATCGGACCAGCCTCTGGGGGTCGATCGTCTCTCGGCCGTGCTGCCGGACATGTTTCGCGATCTTGAGCGCGGGGCCTCATTCATCAGGCAGCTCACCCACCGCACGGTGCACGTACATGTGCACACCGCCACGATCGTCGGCGACCCCGAGCCGGACTACCGATGGGTGCCCCGCGAGCACCTGGCTGCCGAGCCGCTCAGCAGCGCCGCCCGGGCAGTTTTTGACGTGGCTGGCTGTGAAGGTGCCGATTCAGCGGTCTGAGAGCCGATTTGCGGCTTTTATCGCCGATGGTGCCGGACTTCTGACAGAAATGACCTGGCCGCGCAGATACCTGGTGAGGCAAGGCCGCCAAGCCGCACCGCCTCAATACGAATGCTCCCTTGCACACGAACAGGCTCGCCGACGGTCGGCGAGTCCTGTTCGCCATTGACAGTGATGGTGACTCAGCCGCCTTCTGCGGTCTGGACCTGAGCGTCGTCGTCCTCCGGCACGGGTTGGTCCGGGTACGCGATTCTGCCGTGGTGGATGGCGCACACGCGGGTGAGGATGGCTTCCTTCACGCGTGAGAGTTCCGAAAGCGTGAGCGGGCACTCGTCGAATTGGCCGTCCAGCAGCCGCTTCTGCGCCAAGTCCTGGACCAGCCCTTCAATCTGCCCGGGCGTCGGGTCGCTCATCGCCCTCGTTGCGCTCTCGACACAATCCGACAACATCAGGACCGCAGCCTCACGCGTGCTGGGCTTTGGCCCCGGATACCTGAACTCGACCTCCTGCGGCGACTCCTTGTCGCCGGCCTCCTCGGCCCTTTGCCGGGCGGCGTGGTAGAAGTATTCGACGAGCGTTGTGCCGTGGTGAGACTCAATGAAGTGCGTGACGCCCCGGGGAACCCGGTGTTCCCTTGCCAACTCGATGCCGTCCTTCACATGACCGATGATGACCAGAAGACTCATCGCAGGACTCAGGCTGTCGTGCCTGTTCTCGCCGCCCTGCTGGTTTTCTACAAAGTACTGCGGCTTGTGCATCTTTCCGATGTCGTGATAGAGGCCGCCTACGTAGACCAGCAGCCCATCGGCGCCGATCGACTCGGCGGCGGCTTCGGCAATGCTCGCCACCTGAAGGGAGTGGTCATAGGTGCCGGGGGCGCGTTGCTGCAATTCACGCAGCAGCGGGCGTCTTGGGTCGCGAAGCTCCGCCAGCGTCATGCCGGTTGTGATGTGGAAGACCCGTTCGATGCTGGGAAGGATTCCGAGTACGAGAAAGCCCACGCACATCGCAGCACCCGCCGCTTGCGCCGCATCGGCGAGAACCTGAAGCCATGCACCTCCGAACGACGGCAACTCGATCATCGCCAGCACGATGGCACCGGCACCGCTGACCACGGCCGCGATGGAGGATGCCCGAATCAGGCAGGCCCGACTTCGGACTTCGTCCAGTTGCGCCACGAGCGTGCCCGCGCCCGCCATGAGCAGGATGTACCAGCCGATCGACTCCTGGAGCGCTACTGCGACGATGGCCGCCTGAATGGCGGCCAGGGCCATGGCGAGACGTTGGTCGTATGCCAGGCGGAGGATGGTGCTCGTCAGAAGAAGCGGACCCAGCGCGGCCGCGAGTTTGAGGGCGGGGACATCCGACGAAATGAAGATGGTCGCCGCCAGCATGAGCAGTACGAGCAGGCAGATGGCGACCAGCCGAAGCGGATTTCTGGAGATCCGCTGGTAGGACATCGATGTGAATCCCGCAAGAAAGACCGACAGCGCGGCGAGCATGAGCCCGATGCCCATGCGCGGTATCCAGCGAGCCTGCCACGAGCCGGCCGCCCCGAACATGGCCGCTTCGCGGAGCGTCTCCTGGTGCTGCAGGTCTGTCAGGCGGTCACCGGCGCGATACAGCGTTTCGCCTGCCAGATGCTCAATCATGACCGGCTCGACACCTGCCATGGCCTGGCGGCGAAGGGCATCTGTTCTCGCTTTGTCGAGTTTGAGCGTCGGGCTCGCCTCGTATGCGATTCTCGCCACGACGATGTCCAGGACCGACTGCGGGAAGGCCGCTCGGCGGACAATCTCGCGAAGTCTCCCAGATGCAGATCCATTCTCGATGGCCGTAACATTGACAGGCTCACCGCGGAGAGGCCGCTCAAACGTGCCGTCGGCGAGTCCAAGCCCACGGTTGGTGGCCGCCTGCGTCGAGAACACTTGAAAGGTCTCCGCATCGAGAATGGGCGCCTGGATGAGCGCCTGGTCGACCAGCGCGTCCGTCCACGTGGTCCAATGCTCGGTGGGTCCATCTGGTCCTGCGAATTGCTTGAGGGCTGCCAGCCTCGCAGCGTTCAGGCCGAACTGTTTCTTGATCTCGTCGGCGACCTGCGCGAGCGACTCCGTACCTGCGACTGCCGTCGGCAGCCCAAGCAGCGATGACCGCAGGCGGTCTATCGCCGCGGTGTTCGGAACATAGATGGAAGGGGAGGCAGATCCGGCCTCGTCCCGAAGGGTCGCGGTCGCCGCCACGTTCTCAATCTGGTAGTCGAGCCGTGTCAATTGCGACTGGCGGGCGTAGAGGCCGGGATACACAAACACGCGCTCGCGGCCCCACACCACCAGCAGGCTCGCGCAGGTCAGGAAGATCAGAATGATGACGGCCGAGCGTACGAATTCCGGCCGCTTGAGCGCCTGGTGGAGCGTCGCGCCAGGCCGTGGAATGTTTCTGCGGATCTCCTGCCGGCGCTGTTCACTCCGTCCAGACGGTCGTGGCTTGTTGGAGGTGTTCATGTCGGTGATACCCGTGGTCAGTCTACTGTTGGCCGGCCTTCCGGCGTGGTAGCCTCTGTGAGACATCGGCCGGGATGCAGGGACGGGTGCATGGTGACGTGGCGAAAAACTTGGGGCGTCCTTGGTTTGGCCCTGTCCGGGGTTGTGGGATCGGTCGCTTCGGGCTGTGCCGGGGATCGGGGCCAACCCGCCTCCGCGGCGGTCGTCACGCTCTCGCAGCGGCAGGGAACCGAGGCACGACGCATCATGGCCCAGGCGACACCGGCCGCGGCCTCGCCGCCGCTGCGGCTGCTTCCTGAGTCGGGCGTTCGTTGGGCTGATCTCAGCAGGGCGGTCGGATCGCTGCACGTGCCCAGTCGCCCCGACGGCTCAAGCGTGCTCGTCGCCGTGGTGTCATCGACCATCACGCCTGAGCGAGCGAGCTTTGAACTTGTGACATCAGACGGTTGGCCGGCAGTGGTGACGGCCCATCGGCACGCCGGCGAGATTCAGATTGAGGCGGTGATGGGCCCGTATCCGGCCGACCTCCGCGCCGCCGAGACGGCGCGGGCCCTGGAAGATGCTGCGATGGCATCACTTCGGCGGTGGGGGAACAAGCCCGAGTTGCCCGCCGAGGGCGTCAGCCGCTGAGCGGTGGTCGGGCCGCGTGCCACGCTGTCGATTCCTGCAGGTGGTGGGCGACGCGGAGAACAAGGTCCTCGCCGAGGACCGGGCCTTGAATCTGTACACCAACGGGAAGGCTGGCGTTTCCCCGTTTGGCCAGGCCACCTGGGATTGAAATGCCACAGATGCCGGCGATGTTGGCCGTGACCGTGTACTTATCACAGAGGTACATCGACATCGGGTCCGCGTGTGAGTCGAAGGGAAACGCCGGCGACGGAACGGTCGGCCCGAGCAGCACGTCAACCTTCGTGAACAGGCGCTGGTACTCGTCGTGGATCAGACGCCGGACCTGGAGGGCTCGCTTGTAATAGGCGTCGTAGTACCCGGCACTGAGCACATAGGTTCCCAGCATGATTCGTCGTCGGGCCTCGGCGCCGAGTCCTTCACTTCGGCTCGCCGAGTACAGAGGTTCAAGCGGCAGGTCGCGGCGTGGTGTGCGGCGGCCGTATCGAATGCCGTCAAACCGAGCGAGATTGCTTGAGGCTTCCGCGGGTCCAAGTACGTAGTAGCAGGCGATGCCCAGGTCGGTCGTTTCCAGTCGAACCGTCTCGACGGTGCAGCCGAGCGATCGCAGGACGTCTGCTGCGGCATCGACCGCCTGATTGACCTCGGGGTCGTTGTCGCCGGACATGTGCTCGAGCGGAACTCCGACGCGAAGTCCCTTCAGGGGCGGCGCGAGCGCGTCGGTGCCGCCCGTCGGCGGGGCGTCGGCGGAGGTGTCGTCCCGCGCGTCCACACCCGAGAGTGTTTGCATCACCAGCGCGGCGTCGGCGGCCGTTCTTGTAAACGGTCCGATCTGATCCATGCTGGGCGCAAACGACACGAGCCCCCAACGGCTGACGCGGCCGCCAGTTGGCTTCAGGCCCGTAATGCCGCAGAACGCAGCGGGCTGGCGAATGGAGCCGCCCGTGTCACTCCCGAGCGCGCACGGCACCAGGCCCGCAGCGACTGCCGCGGCGCTGCCGCCGCTCGATCCGCCCGGCACCCGGGAGGGATCCCACGGGTTTCTGACGAGTCCGAAGGCGCAGTGTTCCGTCGAGGAGCCCATGGCGGATACGTCCCCGGGGGTCCGTACGAGTAAGACGGCGCCCGAATCGCGGAGTC
>CAZSSV010000190.1:0-5152 GCA_964609425.1 uncultured Isosphaeraceae bacterium
AGTCGCAGCCGTTCCTCATCAATGGCGCCAAGCACACGCCACAGGCCTTCGATGGCATTGACGCCGCTGACCGGTGTTCCCGTGTGGCCTGTGGCGCCTGTGACGGTGATCGTGAACTTGAGATGGCCCTTATGCAGACGGACGACTCGTAGCGAAGTCGGTTCACCTACAACGCAGGCATTGGGCAGCGGCGGAAGCACGTCGGCATCTTTGACCAGGCGGCCGGCACCGATCGACCCCAGTTCTTCATCGCTGGTCACGATGAGGGCGAGCGGCCGGTTCAGCCCTCGCGCTTCTGCCAGGAGATTGGTGGCCATCGCCACAAACCCCGACATGTCACACGCGCCTCTCCCATACCAACGACCATCCTTCTCCAGCAGCGTGAGCGGATCGCTGTTCCAGCCCTCGCCTGGTGGAACGCAGTCGATGTGACCGGACAGGGTCAGTCCACCCTCCACACCAGCCGGGCCGGCGATCGCGATCAGGTTGTCCCGGCCGGGTCCGGCACCTGGAAGGCGGTGTACGACACATCCGGCGTCACCGAGCCGGTTTCCCACGATGTCCAATGCCGGGTTGCACGGGCTGCCTGATGTGGTGTCGATCGCCATCAGATCCGCCAGAAGCGCGCGATCGGCGGTCAGTTCGGTAGTCTGCTCGGGCATCGGGGCAGGATACCGCGGCGCTCACCACCCCTTGAGGAAGGACTCGACCATGGCCACCCGAAAGAAGCCGATGACCCCGGAGGATCTGGAGCACATCATCGTGCCTTCCCAACCGAGGATCTCGCCCGATGGCGAAACCGTGCTGTACTGCAGGCGGCACGCAGGGCCCAGGAACACCAAGGTGCACAACCTCTGGGCCGTCCCCACGGGTGGCGGCGCAGCGCGACTCATGACCAGCGGCGACACGGATGTGCACGGCCGGTGGTCACCGGACGGTTCGACCATCGCCTTTCTTTCCGGGCGAGCGTCGAAGGGCCAACAACTGCGTCTCCTCCCTGCGTGTGGGGGAGAGTCGCAGCCGCTGACGGCGCTGCCCGAAGGCGCGTTCATGAACTTCAAGTGGTCCCCGGACGGTCGGTCCATCGCGTTCCTCTGGCGAGCGGCCGACCCCGACTGGACGGCAGAAGCCAAGAAGGCACGTGAAGCTTCCGGGGCCAGCGAGCCGCCCCGGATCGTGACGACCGGCTGGTACCGCCTGGACGGCGACGGGTACTTTCTGCAGCGCCGATACGTGCTGAAGGTGGTCGACGTCGAGTCTGGTCGGGTCCGAACGTTGTGGAACAAGGACGGAATGGGCTTCATCTCGTACGACTGGTCACCTGACAGCAGGAAGCTGGCCATCACGACGGTCCGCGGCAAACGCGCGTACCTGGCATGGCAACGCACCGAGATTCACCTGCTCGACGTATCGAGTGGAAAGTCCACACCGCTCGACTGGATTCCGCCCGGACCCAAGGACACCGTCATCTGGTCGCCGGACGGCCGGTGGTTGGCGTGGTCCGGCCGCGAGGGCACGGACGGCACATACTCGACTGACAATCTGGAACTTTGGACCTGCCAGCCTGCGAAGCGGGGCTCGGCAACGTGCATCTCGGGCAAGACAGACTTCTGCCTGATGGCTGCGACACTTGGCGACACCGCCGAAGTGTCCTTCGAAGCCTCCATCCAATGGACGCGGGACAGCAAAGCCATCCTCGCGCGAATCGGAAGCGAAGGCGCGCAGCACGTGTACCGCTTCAAACGCAGCGGCGGCACTCCGACGGCCCTGACCAGCGGTCGGGCCATTCACGATCCGGGTAATCTCTCCGAAGACGGGCGCCTTCTGGCGGTGATGATTGACACACCGACAGCGCCGCCAGAGGTCCACCTCATGGACCTCTCGGAAGGGTCAAAGCCACGCCGACTCACCAACGAAAACGGTAAACTCCGTGCGACACGTGCGCTGGCAAAGCCGCGCTCGTTTTGGATCACTTCGGAGGACGGCACCCGCGTGCAGGCATGGATGCTGACCCCACCGGGCACCAGGAATCCCCGTCGCAAACCCGCCGTCCTGCAGATTCACGGCGGCCCACATGCCCAGTACGGGTACTCCTTCTTCCACGAGTTTCAATGTCAGGCCGCCAAAGGCATGATCGTCGTATACGCCAACCCGAGAGGCTCCAAGGGCTATGGACGGGACTTCTGCAGCGCCATTCGCGGAGATTGGGGGGAGAAGGACTGGGTCGATGTTCGCGCCGTCATTGACTGGATGCGAGCGCGGCCGGAGGTGGACGCCAGTCGCATGGCCATCATGGGCGGGTCCTACGGCGGGTACATGACCAATTGGGCCATCGGACACACCAATGAGTTCGCATGTGCGATCACCGATCGCTGCGTCTCGAACCTGGTCAGCATGGAGGGAAACAGCGACTTTCTCTCCAAGCCGGACAGTTACTTTCCTGGCAATGCATGGGACCGCCCAGAGGCTCTGTGGAAGGGCAGCCCGATTCGCTTCGCGCACAGGTGGAAAACACCAACGCTCGTCATACACTCGGAGGGCGACTTGCGCTGCAATGTCGAACAGGCCGAGCAAGTCTGGGCCGCACTTCAGATTCGCAACATCCCGTCCAGATTCGTCCGCTACCCAGCCTCGACCAGCCACGGAATGAGCCGCGGCGGACCCACCGATCTTCGCATACACAGGCTCCATGAGATCTTGACATGGCTCGACCGATACATCGGCAGCGGACGCAGAAAGCAATGAGCCTCGACCTGTCAGCCATCTTCGGGCGGGACCGAGACATCCTGATCGGCATGGTGCACATCCATGCGCTGCCCGGAACACCAGCGAGTAATGCCGCTCCGACCTCGATTCTCGAGCAGGCTGTCGAGGAGGCGATGGTGCTCGAGCGGGCGGGCTTCGACGCCATTGCGATCGAGAACATGCACGACACGCCGTACCTGCTGCGAGAAGTCGGCCCGGAAGTCGTGGCCTGTATGACTGCGGCATGCGCCGCCGTTCGACGCGCGGTCGAGATCCCAATTGGCGTGCAGATCCTTGCGGGGGCGAATCGCGCCGCGATGGCGGTCGCGCACGCCGCAGGCGCGCAGTTCATTCGCGCCGAAGGATTCTGCTTCGCCAGCGTCGCTGACGAAGGGGTCATGAGGACGGCCGACGCGGGACCGCTGCTTCGATATCGACGAAGCATCGACGCGGACCACATCGCCGTACTCGCAGACGTTCGCAAGAAGCACTGCAGCCACGCGCTCACAGCAGACCTCTCCATCGCTGATTGGGTGCATGGCGCCGCGTTCATGGGTGCCGACGGCGTCATCGTCACAGGCGAAGCCACGGGAGAACCGACGGATCTCCGAGAAGCCGCGGAGGCGGTCGAGGCGAGCGAACTTCCCGTCTTCGTTGGGAGCGGCGTCAGGGATGACACCGTTCGGGCAACGCTCGAGATCGCGCACGGCGCCATCGTGGGCAGCGCCCTCAAGCGGGGCAACGATTGGAGGCAGCCAGTCGATCCACAACGCGCAGCCAGCCTGGTCAACAACCGCTGATCTTGGGTGGGACCGCAGCTTTCAGGAACTGGCGCGGCACTGCCCCGTACAGGCCACTGAAAGCCGACACCTTCCGATTGATCCACCCCCCATTGATCCACCCCCCATTGATCCACCCCCCCAGGACCGGTAGAGTCGCGGTACGGCACATCCGTGCAGGAGAGACCATTCATGCCCCATACGATCGCCCTCGCCGCTGCCGCCATGTGTGTCGCGGGCTCGGCACACGCGGAGTACTTCACGGTCGGTCCGGTACCGGCGAGCGCCCCGCAAGGCTTCTCGCAGGTCTTTTCGAAGCACGTTGACGTGCTCGGATGCCACGTCTATGCGTCGAGCAACACGCCCAATTCCAAGGTACTCCACTGCGCCAACGTTCTTGCCCAGTGGATTGACAACGACGAAGACGGCGTTCCTGACGATCCGACGGTGAACGCCGACATGGTGGCACTGCACGCGTCCATGGTCATGTGGCCCAGCGAGCAGGCGATGGAGAATGCCGAGCCCTGGGAGATCATTCCCGACTGGTACTGGGACGAAGGCGCGCTGCAGGGCCAGTTCGGCAACGAGACCAATCTGGGGTATCCGGAAAATGGCGAGTTCGACGCGACCCTCGAAGAGTGCCTGCACCTGGTCACTTGGGGCGGCTTCTCCCGAACCTATCCGAGTGTCTTCGGCGAGTTCCACGGAAGCGACATTGCAAACCAGATGGACGCCGTCATTTCGGGCGGCTGGTACCACTACGGCGATCCGACCTGCGACTACGCCTGCAAGGTCACAGAGTTTCACTATTGGGCACTCACTTCAATGCTCGGAGCTCAGGACTATCCCTGGCGAATCCCGGACATTGCCGATGAGTGGGAGTTGCCCACAGCGGCGCTCATGCAGCAACACGCTGCGGGAACAGTCGCCATCCTGAGCAACACGGCCAATCACCAAGCAACGGTCCTGCCAGATGGCTCCTACGACCCCCAGCCCAATGACTGCCCGGGTGATTTTGATGGGGACGGAGGTGTCGGCGCCAACGACCTGCTCGCCATGCTTGCAGCGTGGGGTCAGAGTGACCCGGACATGGACTTCAACGGCGACGGCGTCGTCAATGTGCCGGACCTGCTTGATCTGCTTGCATTCTGGGGCGATTGCTGAAGTCGTATGGGGCTGATTCGTCTCGGCTCCGGAGCCCCCTGCCCCCCAGCGGGCTTGTCGGTGATGCGCGACATGATCTACCCCTCCGCCTTCAACCGCTTGAGGTTGCCAACCAGGCGATTGATGTGTTCGGCCTCGTGGGCGGCGCTGATCTGAACGCGAATCCTCGCCTCACCCTCGGGCACGACGGGGTAGCCAAACCCAATGGCAAATGACCCCATCTCCAGGAGCCGTTTGCTCATGGCAATCGCCCTGGCCGTGTCATGCACAATGATCGGACAGATTGCCGTTGGTGACTCAAGCACTTCAAAGCCCGCTTCCCGAATGCCGGATCGGGCAGCCTCGGTGTTGGCCTGCAGTGTCGCCACACGCTCGGGCTCGCGAGCAATGATCTCGATGGCCTTGGCAGCAGAGGCCGCCACCGTACAGGGGAGCGCATTACTGAAGAGCGTCGGGCGGGCGCG
>CAZSSV010000191.1:0-3424 GCA_964609425.1 uncultured Isosphaeraceae bacterium
GGCGTCAGCGGCCGAGCAGGATGTCATGCGGTCCCTCGGGCTTCCGGACGTCCCGCACTTCGCCCCAAAGGCCAAGCGCGTGATCTGCATGCACATGGAAGGTGCGCCCAGCCAGATCGACCTCTTCGACTACAAGCCCCAACTCGGCCCCCGGTTCGACCAGGACCTCCCCGACACCGTCCGCATGGGCCAGCGCATTACGACCATGACCAGTGGTCAGGAGCGATTTCCAGTCGCGCCGTCAATCTTCAAGTTCAGCAGGTACGACAACCAGCAGGATGGCGTGATGCTTTCCGAACTGCTGCCGAAGACCGCCGAACTGGCCGACGAACTCTGCATTGTCCACTCCATGCACACGCAGGCCATCAATCACGAGCCTGGCATTACGTTCTTTCAGACGGGACATGAACAACCCGGTCGACCGAGCATGGGCGCGTGGATGAGTTACGGCTTGGGCAGTGAGAACGCCGATCTTCCAGCATTCGTCGTACTCATCTCGCAGGGCACGGGCAACATGCAGGCGCTCAGCGCCCGATTCTGGGGCACCGGATTCCTTCCGAGTGAGCATCAGGGCTGCCAACTCCGCTCAGGTACACACGCGGTGCTCCATCTGCGAAACCCGGACGGCATTTCACGAGACGATCGCCGCCGCATGCTCGACGTTGCCTCCGCGATCAACCAGCACGAGTACGAACAGAGCGGAGATGCCGAGGCCATGGCGCGTATCGCGCAGCACGAAATGGCGTTCCGCATGCAAATGTCGGTCCCAGAGATCACCGACACCAGCCATGAATCGCAGGCAACGCTCGACATGTACGGGGACGACGTCAGTACGCCCGGGAGCTTTGCGTCAAACTGCCTCCTGGCGCGAAGGCTCGCTGAACGTGACGTGCGGTTCATCCAACTCTACATGCGCGGCTGGGATCAACACAACAATCTCCCCAGCGAGATTCGGGCCCAGTGCAAGTCGGTCGATCAGGGCCAGGCTGCCCTGATCAAGGATCTCAAGCAGCGAGGAATGCTCGATGACACGCTGGTTCTGTGGGGCGGTGAGTTTGGTCGCACGGTGTACAGCCAAGGCACACTCACGGCAGACAACTACGGCCGCGACCATCACCCGCGCTGCTTCACCATCTGGATGGCTGGCGGCGGCGTCAAGCCAGGCATCACATACGGTTCAACCGACGACTACTCGTACAACATCGTCGAGAACCCGGTGAGCGTGCACGACCTGCATGCGACGATGCTGCACCTCCTTGGCATCGACCACACCAAACTCACACACCGCCACCAAGGCCGCGACTTCCGCCTCACAGACGTCCACGGGCAGGTCGTCCACCCCATCCTCGCCTGAGCACAGCCCAAGCGACCGCCGGTCACTTTATCTCGGTTCCCACCAACACCTTACACCGTGGACGTTCTGCGAAGTCTTGTCGTGACAGGCGCTTGGGGTGACCGGCGGTCGCTGTGGCTGGAGAGGCCCTCAGGGGCCTGCAGGCGGTACCGGGCGGCTGAATCGGCTGCTGGCGTGCGACGCCAAAACGCCGGAACCTCTTGCTAAATCCACACTTCGGGGGCACCGCCATGGCCTTGCACAACCCCGGGGCGCTGTATCTCGTTCTATGACAACGAGTTCCAAAAACGCACTTTTGTAACCTCTTGTGGCACAGAGAGATAAAGTGACCGGCGGTCGCTGGTTTTCACGAGCCGGGCTTGCAGCAGCCGGCCGGTTCCTTGCCGGCGGCTTGGGCGTCGGCCAATGACGTGTAGTGCACGCGGTTCTGCTCTTTGATTCGCTTGGCATTGCCGCAGCCGGCCTTATGAAACTTCTTGCTGCGCTTGGATGCGACGAAGGCGCCGTCTGAGGACGGCTCGGGCGTGTCCTTCGGGGCCGCGGGTGTGACGCTCGGCGGAGCTCGTTTGGGGGCGGCGCGGGCCGCAGCCAGCGCAGCGGCCGTCGCGGCTGTGGGCCAGCGCGGCGCCGAGACGGTGTCGCCCTCCCCGTCCCGAGGCACCAGATCGATCACGATTGGATAGTGGTCGGACGCGTATCCAGCCGGAATGGGATCGGTCCGCCAGTTGTAGTCCTCGGCGCTGGTACCGAGGACGAATCCGCTGCCTTCCACAAGTTCATCGAGCGCCGCCTTGTTCAGAAGCATGAAGTCGATGATGCGACCGCTCGTATGGGTCTTTCGCAGCGGCGACGCGTCATCGTGGTTCAGGTTGGCCCCGCGGAGGGTTATGGCGTCGACCATGCCGCTTCGAAAGTGGACCTGCATGGCTCGATCCCAAGGCTGCGCGTTGAAGTCGCCCATCACAATGATGTTGCGATCCGGGTCCTGCATGGAGAGCTGCCCGACGAGATTCATGATCTGAATCGCCTCGGCCTCTCGCAGCCACCGCGATCGACCAGCCTTGTGGTGCACCGCGAAAATGGAGAGTTCATAACCATGCGGGCCCTCGATCGTGACGAAGAGCGGGCTCCGCTGGAACGTGATGTCGGTCTCGCCCTCGGGCACCTCGGCCCAGCCTCCACCTGTACGGACCACGCGGGAGAGATCCGCATCGGTCCAGGTTCGCACTTCCCGGATAGGGAATCGGCTCAAGACGCTCTGCTCGACTCCTCGGTAGTACCCGACATCCTCCGACGCCACGTAGTCGTACCCCATGTCAGACAGAAACCGATCACGGAACCACTCGATCGCCTCCTTGGACTCCACTTCCTCGAGTGCGATGACATCGGCGTCGATCGCGCGGATTGCCGCCGCAAGTTCTTCGCATCGCTCGTACGAGGTCGGGCCGGGGTTGTCGCCGAAGTCGTCATACTCACCCTGCAGGCCCGGGTCGTCCTGCTGATCGAAGTAGTTGAGCATGTTGTAGGACGCGATCCGAATCGTGCCCTCGATTCTGGGCATCGGCTCGGTCAGGCCGAATCTGTGGTGCGAGGAAGGCGCCAGAAGCACGGCGAGAAGCCCGAGTGTGGTAATGATCATCGCGGCATTCTAGAGGAGCGCGGCAGCGACCGGAGCCCATGCCCGCTCGAGATTGCCCTTCACTTGAGGACGTGGGATGGTGACCTCGACACCCGCTCCCGGAGGCCGAGAAGGACCAATGGTGACAGGATTCACTGCACGACTCGGCTGACCATTCCAGACCTACGACTGGATTTCAGCCGCTTGAGCACACTCCCCAGTCGCTGAGGACATCGGGCAAGTCGGAAATGTCCACTGTTCCACTTCCATCGACATCGTATGTCGAGCCTCCCCAGTCTCCAAGGACAAGCAACACCTCATCGATGTTCACGACGCCGTCACCGGTCAGGTCCAGACAGGTCTCCTGGCAAACGTCTGCCACATTGTTGCCACCATCATCCGTCCAGGGACCGTCGATCTGATACTCAAGATGTCCACATACCGACGATGCC
>CAZSSV010000191.1:3434-5105 GCA_964609425.1 uncultured Isosphaeraceae bacterium
GTAGGGTCAACGCAACCGCGTCTTTGGTCTGTTGCAGTAACCCACTGCTGGCATTGTCTGCCACGGCGGTTCGGTCTAAACGCGCGGTGCCGCCGTACCCAATCAGGCCTCCCGATGCGGCACCAGAGGGTGCCACGTTTGCTGAAACGTCACATCGAATCAGGGCCAAGTCACTGGAGAAGACTTCGAATCCAGCCGCGTCCGTGAGCGCACTATTGCCAATGATGCTGCATGCAGTCAATGTCGCGCCGCCGGAGCCAAAATCAGACCCGTTGATGGACACTCCAGCGCCGTACTCCGCTGTATTGCTGGAGATGTCGCACGCTGAAAGATTGCAGATCCCGTCGCTGGTGCAGTAGCGAGCGATTCCACCCCCGGTTCCGGCGCCGCCTTCTACACCAACGTCAGCGTTTCCAGAGATGCGGCACTGGTCCATCTCGAGTGAACTCTCAAAGATTGCAACGGCGCCGCCGGTGGATGCCTGGTTCTGCACCATCTCGCAGCCAACGGCACGCACCGTGGTCTCCTCTTGATACAAGAGCACACCACCACCGACACCAGGGCTTTCGGCGCGGTTTTGCTTGATCGTGCAGTCAGTGAGATCGCCCTGACACCCTCCCAGAAGCAGAATCCCTGCCCCCCCAAACTGTTCTGGACCGGGGACCGAGTCATTGGCCCACATCAAGCAATCCGAGGCCGTCAAGCTTCCGCCACTTTGATACACACCGCCACCGGACGGCGCCTCGTTGCCGGCGATGTCACACCCGAGCAGTGTCACATGCAGCACGCCTCCAAACTGGTACCCGGCAACACCTCCCCCAGCCACCTCAGCGGTGTTTCCACCAATCTTGCAGTTCATCATCACAGGACGACCCGAACCGCCCCACTCCACACCACCTCCAACGGACGTGGCATGGTTCCCCATGACCGTGCACGACTCCAGGCGCGGTGAGCCACGTTGGCCGGCCAAGCCGCCGCCATTCATCGCGTGATTTCACCAGAGCGTGCAATTCCTGATCACCGGACTGGCCGTGCCCTGGCAGTACACACCTCCTCCGGCAAAGTCTGCCTCATCCGTCGCCTCGCCTCCGGTTATCAGGAATCCCTCGATCACTGTGTCGGGGCCAATCTCCGACCCACACCAGACCACGGTGCGCGCCCCCTGACCATCGAGCACCGTCTCGTCGACGGCGCCGCTGGCGCGAATGGTCAGGGCATGCCCGGCAGGTCGAATGACCCACAGGCCCGTGCCTGTATAGGTGCCCGGTGCCACGATGATTTCGTCCCCACCGCCTGAAGCGTCAATCGCAGATTGAACATCCGCAAAGTCGGCCGGCCCATCGTCGTCGACCGTCAACACGTCGGCCGAAGCGGCCCCGGTCCACCCCAACACCCATGCGATCATCACGTGCCACTTCATGCGACTCCTCCTCGGACCATCCTCCGCTGCTCCACAGGAACATGCGATTGCCGGCGGCGACGTCCAACCCTTGACACGCCACGGGTGAGCGAATCAGGACACTGCCGCCGATTGGGGATCGGAATCGCCGCTTTGCCCCCAATCACCGACACCATGGCCGGTATGCTCGCGGGATGTCGTGGACACTGCGGAGGTACCACGTGACAGCGACGCTCACCGAATTCACAGCCCACCTCGGCGGACTCCCCGGG
>CAZSSV010000192.1:0-5096 GCA_964609425.1 uncultured Isosphaeraceae bacterium
GGAGGCGGTAGTCCAGGCAACAGAGCACCACGAAGCAGCCGAAGCCGAGGAACGGTTGTTCTACGAGGGGCGGGCTTCCGATGACTGGCTGCAGGATCTTCAACCGCTTGAGGTGGGGCCCGACAAACCCTTTCTTGAGGAAGCGCCATGGTTGGTCGCCATCTTCAAGTTGATGGAAGATGACCGCCCCGGAAGCAGTGGCCGCGTGTATTACGTCAACGAGTCGGTCGGAATGGCTGCCGGCCTGTTCCTTGCTGCGGCGCAGCAGGCCGGTCTGGTGACCCTCACGCACACACCGAGTCCCATGGGGTTTCTGAGCAAGATTCTGGACCGCCCGTCTTATGAGCGGCCAGTCGTACTTGTTCCAGTCGGGTGGCCTGCAGACACATGCATGGTGCCCGACATCAAGCGGAAGCCCGTGGACGAGATTCTGGTGTGGCGGGAGGGTGATTCGCCGCATGCGGATGGCGGGAATCCCAATTCATCGCCATGATCTGGCTGCATTGGACACTCACTGGCGTGTTCGCCTTGGCGGGCGTGGGCTGCCTGCTCCTCGTGCTCATGCAGTTGCCCGGCATCTGGCTCATGATCGCCATGGCGGTCGGCGTCCAACTGGCGGACGTGGCGTGGGTGCACGGCAGTGACGCCACCGCTGGCTGGTGGGCGATCGGCATTGCTGTTGCACTCGCGGTGGTTGCCGAAGTACTGGAAGGTCTTTCCGGTGCGGCGGGGGCCAAAGCCGGTGGCGGAGGCCGCCGAAGCATGTTTGGAGGATTCATCGGTGGTGTACTGGGCGCCATCGTTGGGACGCCACTGATACCCATCCCGGTGCTTGGAACCCTGATTGGCGCCATTGCAGGAGCGTTCGCCGGGGCGCTCATCGGCGAGACGACCGGTGCGCGCGCCAGCACGGTGCGAGAAGCCGTCGCGCCGGCTGCAGGTGCCGCCGCGGGCCGGGCGGTGGGCACAGTCATCAAGGCCGGGTTTGGTATCGCAGTCTGGCTGGTGCTGATTGCCGGTCTTTTGATTCGCTGACGGTCAATGGTGCTCGCCCGTGACACGAAGCACTTCACGGAGTGTTGTGTCTCCGGCCATCATCTTGGCAAGCGCGTCGTCGCGCAGTGTGGTCATGCCTGCCTCGATGCAGTGCGTGCGAAGCGCATTGACTGAGGGGTTGGCTGCGATGCGATCACGCATGGCGTCGTCAACTTCGAGCATTTCGTGAATGCCGAGTCGGCCCGAGAGCCCGCCTCCGCGGCAGTGCTCACATCCGGCTCCCTCTCGCATGGTTTCCATCTCGATGTCGTAGGTTGCCAGAATGTCAGCGGCCTCCGCGCTGACGGGCACGTCGGTCGCGCAGCGATCACACACGCGCCGAATGAGCCGCTGTGCCAACACGGCATTGACAGCACCAGACACCAGAAACGGCTCGATACCGATGTTGATCAGCCGGGTGACAGACGACGGCGCGTCATTCGTATGCAGGGTGGACAGGACGAGGTGTCCCGTGAGCGCCGCCTGAATGGCGATCGTGGCGGTCTCCTGGTCTCGAATCTCGCCAACCATGATGACATCGGGGTCTTGGCGAAGCAGCGTTCGCAGGGCCGAGCCAAAGGTCAACCCGATGCGGTCGTGCGTCTGCATCTGTGTGATGCCACGGACCTGATACTCGACCGGGTCCTCCACGGTCGAGATGTTGAGGCGCTGCAGGTCGAGTTCCTGCATGGAACCGTAGAGCGTTGTCGTCTTACCAGAGCCTGTCGGCCCAGTGACCAGCAGAATGCCGTGCGGCCTGGCGATGTGGGATCGCCATGCCATCAGTGTGCTGTCGGAGAAGCCGAGATCATCGAGTGGGACCTGGATGGAGCGGTTGTCAAGCAGCCGCATGACGGTCTTCTCGCCGTGAGGTGTGGGCGCCGTGGATACACGAAGGTCGAGCGGGCGGCCGTGTACCTGGACGCGAATGCGACCATCCTGCGGAAGCCGCCGCTCAGCAATGTCGAGCGACGCCATGATCTTGATCCGGCTCGTGAGCGACGCGAGCATCCGACGCGGCGGGTTCATCGTCTCGTGCAGCACGCCGTCGATGCGCAGGCGGATTTTGACGGCAGACTCGCTGGGCTCGATGTGGATGTCCGACGCACCCTCTCGGACGGCTGTTTGGATGACGTGGTTGACGTACCGAACGACCGGCGAAGCACTGCCGTCATCAACCTCGTCGTCCTCGGCGTCCTCCATGATTTCGACATCATCTTCCGCGGCGTCGGCCAAAATCTCCTGGAGGTCGAGTTCCTCGGCGTGGTCCGGCTCCGCACCCTCGACCAACTGTTCGATTCGACTCGGCTCGCACAGCACCTGCTGTACTCTGAGGATGCCCAGTTCCGATCGCACTTCGTCGAGGGTTGCAATGTCGTGGGGATCGCTCATCGCCAGGATGCAACAGTCCGCGTCTCCCTGGAGCGGCAACACAGATCGCGCCTTGCAGTACTCGGTTCCCAGGGCTGCGATTGCCTGGGTGTCGATGACGGTCTGATCGGGCGAGACGAATTGAAGCCCGGTGCCCTCTGCGACGGTCCGCATGATGGCTTCTTCATTAGCACCCATGTCCAGCAGCACCCGGTGCAAGGTTGTGCCCGGCGTTTGACGCAGGACACGCCGTGCCGCTTCGACCTGGACCAACGGGACCAGGCTCCGCTCGACCAGTTCGTGGCCGAGCTCAAATGCGCCGGTGGCGCCCTTCGCGTCAGGGGTCCACAGGTCGCGGGTCGTTGATCGATCAGAATCGATGGCGTTGAAGTCCGGCATGAGGGCTCCTCAAGGGCGAGACAAGTGGACATCGGTCGAAACGCCAAGCGTCGGGTCGGTTGCTTCAACCGTGATGCCGCCGGTATCAACGGCTACCAATGTCAGTGTGAGGTCCGTGTCGAACTCCACCGGCGTATCAATGAGAAGGTTGAGACCACCCACGACCGCCATGCTGCGGCGACCCTGCAGGACAACCGAAACTCGAAGAACCTCGACCTCGGCTTGGAGTTCCGCGACGCGCGCCTCGGTCCGCTGACCTTCGTCGACTGGCGAGTAGGTCATGGGGACATTGACGGTTCCGCCTGGAATCAGAAACGGGTTGCGGTCGAGCGTGGTGTGGTTCATGGACGGTGGCGTTGATCCGAACCCGGCAAGGACGGCGAGGGGGTCGGAAATCGGATCAGGTGCCGTGCCATCTGCGGCCGGCGCCAGGTAGGAACTGATTTCAACCTCGGCCCCGCTGTCTGCCGTTGCCGTGGCTGGACCGCCGGACACAAACCGCATGCCGACGATCATCATGAGGCCACCACCAATGAGCATCACCATGACGGCGATACGATTGCGGCGCTGCTTGGAAAACGGTGTGGAGGCGGGCTGGTGCGATGGGACCGGCGAGTCGTCGCCATGTGCCTCGGCCAGGTCTGTCCAGTTCATGGGAGGGCTCCCGCACGCGCGACGGCCGGAACCGTGTCGGCGAAGTAGATGCTCAGTGTGAATTGTGTGGCGACCGACCCCGGGGGAAGATCCGATCCGGGGCCTCGGACCTGCAGACCGGCCTCCTGAATGGCCATGCGAGACACCCGTGTGATGCGGGGCAGCGCCTCCAACTCGAGCAGAAATCGGTAGAAGCCTTCAAACGGGCCGTCCATGGTCACGTCCAGCGGCAGTTCCATGTACACCGAGGCGGGCACGGCGGCCTGCGTCTTGACCGATCGCACCTGCATGCCATTCCGCTCGGCCATCTGCCAGATGCTCTCCAGCACGCCCTCGACGTCGCGACGTTTGGGAAGTTGCGCCTCCACCTGTTGAACGAGTTGCTCTCCCTTCTCAAGGGCGTCTTCGAGGTCTGGAATGCGCTCGGCCAGTTTGGCAACGCGGTCGAGTTGCTGTTGGCGACTTGCAATGTCCGCCATCGCTACGGCGATGTCATGGTTCTGTGGACGGAAGATTGCGTACCAGGTGCCAACCGGTATCCCGAGCAACACGGCGAAGAACACGACCTGTCTCACATGTGGTTTCATGGGGAGTCCACTCCAGCGAGCGACGGGGCACGAAAGTCAGCATGGGGGCTGATGCTTGTCACGATTCGAAACTGTCGCACCGGTATGTCGTTCAGGTCGGTTTCTTCAGAGAACTGCAATGTGACGTCCTCAAGCAATGGGTGAGCATTGAGCGCGGACAGGAACGCCGACACATGTACGTCAGTCGGCGCAAATCCAAGAAGCGAGATTTCCGTTCGCCACCGAGGCGGGATGACTCGGGTGTCCTTGGCCGCCTCTGCAGCGGTTGCAGGTCGAGCGGGCTTGTTGGCTGGTCCGCCTGGCTGTTCGGCGTCAAGTTGGACACGGTGCGATTCAAGTTCAAACTCGAGCAGGCCCAGGCCAGCGGGCATGCGTGTGATGAATTCTGCAAGCAGGACGGATCTCGGCAGGCGATCGATGAGGCTTGCGGCCAATTCGGCTCGTTCCGCAATCTTGGCTTGTCGGGCCTCGAGTTCCGTCAGTGTGCGCACCTGATCGGCCGCTTCCTCGTAGCGAATCGAAACCTGGTCACGCACGTCCTTGACATGCCGCCAGTCCGACCGAGTGACGAAGAAGGCGATGGTGACTCCTGCCAGAACGATGGCAAAGAGCACGATGGCGGCCACGTGCATTCGTCGATCCAGCCGGTGGTCGATGTACTCGTCGGGGAGGAAGTCGTCGGTGGGCCGAGTCATGAGCATGGCTCCTGGCACGTCTCGGCCGCCAGCCCTGCCGCGACGGTCCACTGAGGTCGAAGTTGATGCTGCCAATCCGCCAGGTCGGTGTCGGTGGTGGACGAGTCCCAACGGGCGAGGGGATCACCCACCTGTGCCGGCAGTCCCAGTGTGCGGGCAATGGATCGGCACGGTCCTGCCGCAAGCGCTCCCTGCCCAGTGAACACGACTCGGGTGATGTGAGTCTCCGAGAAGAGGCTCTGGTGATGTCGCATGCACATGCGGAGTTCATCGCAGTACGCGGTTGGCACCTCGCACGGAGTTGTCACATCCTCAAGGGCGGGCATGGACGGGGCGGCCTGTTCAATGCGGCGAT
>CAZSSV010000193.1:0-5074 GCA_964609425.1 uncultured Isosphaeraceae bacterium
CACCCGGAGCACGTTACCCAAGGTGGCCTACGTATCCTGGTCGCCACCGACGCATCGACCGCCGGGAATGCCGCGCTCGCCTGGGCCACCTCCACCTTTCGAACTCGTGGCACCACCATCTGCCTCACACACGCCCTTGGAGCGCCCGATGATCGGGACTCCCGAGAGGCAGCCAAAGCGGCGCTCGCAGCGCAGGCTGCAGCCTGCCAACCCGGTGAAGCACGCCTGGTCACACGCACCGTCTCGGGGCGGAGCGTGAGCGACGCCATCACTGCGGAGGCCGCGTCCAGCCAGGCCGACCTGCTGGTCATCGGCGTCCGCGGCCACTCGGTGCTTCCCTGGGTACGGCTCGGCACGACCACACGCCGGCTCGTCCGCGCCGCGCCATGTCCGGTGCTGTCGCTGCCGCCCCGATCGCACCGGCCCGCCACCCAACCACTCCATGGGCTGGTCGGCATCGACTTTTCAGAGGAATCCGCGCTGGCGACAACGGCCGCGGCGCGGCTGCTCCATGCCGCAGGCGGAGGCCGACTCACGCTTCTTCACGTGTGCGAAGAGCCCTCCATGCCCTACGAGGCCATGGGCTACGGGCCGGCGCGCGTCGCAGACGACTTGCTTGAGCACCGGCGGTACGAAGCGATGCATCTGCTTGAAGGCCTCGCAGCCGACGCAACGGGCGGCGGGATTCATGCGCAGGGAGCCGTCTCCAACGGGCAGCCTGCCAGATGCATCGAGCACTACGCAGCAGACTCGAACTGCGATTTCATCGCTGTCGGGACGCGGGGCCGCACGCTGATGCAGCGAATGTTTCTGGGCAGCGTGGCGCAGCACCTTCTCGAAGGCCATGCTTGCCCCATCCTCACCGCCCACACGCCGCTGAGCGGGCGTGACATCTCGCTCTCCCGTGCCGATACCGAGGAGGCGCTGGCATGAGACATGCAGAGCCATTCCTCCCACTCAGCCTCGATGGACCCGACGACGCCCGCATCATGCAGTGGGTTTGGAACCGACTCGCGGCGGCGGCCGACGCCCCCGAAGACTCCATGCACCTGCAGGTCCTGGCGACCACGGCCAAGGACGGCGGCCCCGATGCCCGGCTCATGGTGCTCCGAGGCGCGTCGGCCGAGCAGCGGTCCATCTGGTATCACGCCGATGCCGCGAGCACCAAGGTCAAACAACTGCAGGCTGCACCCTACGCCTGCGTCGTTGCGTACGACGTGACGACGGACCTTCAACTTCGACTTCGCGGCCCGGCGAGCATCGTGACATCCAATGAGGAGATACTCGCGCACTGGCACCACATTCGGTCCATCGTGCAGCAACTGCGACACGAAACCAGCGAGGTGCCTCCACACGATCTTCGACTCGAAGCCCTCAGCAGGAGCGACCACGACCCGGCATGGCAACCAGGCCACTTTGCGGTGATTCAGGTCCACCCGACCGATATTGACATTCTCACGCCGCACGAAGGCAAGATGCGCCGCCGAAGAATCACCGTCAGGGACACCATCGCGGAGCATCTGAGCAGCTGACCGCAGACTCAGGTCGCCTCACACAGACAGGGCAAGCAGGACACCTCCATGTACAGCAAGCAAACTGAAACAGCAATCGCAGCTGCCTCACGCCTTGCCGAGGTGTATGACGGAGGGGCCACGCGGCTCTCGGCCACTCAGATTGCCGACTCACGCGGGCTCCAGCGACCATTTGTCGCCAAGATCCTGACGAGCCTGTCCCAGGCGGGCATCGTCTCAGGCGCGCCCGGGCCCGGCGGCGGCTACACGCTTGCCCGCCCACCCAAAAAGATACGCCTGCACGACATCTACCGTCTCTTCGAGCGGGAAGACGCCTCGGACGCGTGCCCGTTTGGCGGAGGGGTCTGCGGTGTGGGTGAGCCGTGCCCGCTCCACGGGAAACTTGTGGAGATTCAGGACGCGGTCGACCGACTCTTGCACGAGACCACCTTGGAATCGTTCCGCACGGCGTATCAGGAAGGGGGCATGCAACCCGTCCCGATGGGCGAGCACCCACCTGGGCACCGACGGTCATTCCGAGCAACGAGCCGCCCAAAGTAGGCAAGCCCTGCTGTCGGGCTCGATTCATGCCGACATCAGACCTCCTCCATCTCGGACTTGCCACGGCCCTCGGGCTTCTGGTGGGCCTGCAGCGGGAGTGGGCGGACCAACACCCTGCCGGACGCACCTTCACCCTCCTGACGATGTTCGGCGCGCTCTGCGGGTTACTCGCAGAGTCGATGGGCGGCATGGTGGTCCTCGGCGGGTTTGTCTCACTCGCCGCCCTGACGATCGCAATTCGGTCCGGCGCTGCCGACCGAGTCGGGTTCACTTCGCTGGTTGCAGGCCTGGTGATGTTCTGTGTCGGCCTGCTCTGCACGAGCGGGCATGCGGGCTCGGCGGTTGTGATGACCGGCGTCGTCGCCCTCCTTCTCCATTGGAAGAAACCGCTCAAGCGACTGATTGAAGCCACGAGCCATGCTGACGTGCAAGGCGTTGTGCAACTTGTACTCGTGGGAATGGTGATCTTGCCCGTCCTGCCAAACATCCCAATGGGCCCATACGGCGTCCTGAATCCGTTCCGCGTGTGGCTGATGGTCGTGTTGATCGTCGGCATCAGCCTCGCGGCATGGCTGGCACAGCGGCTGTTCGGAAGGCGGTCCGGCACGGTCGTCGCCGGCATTCTTGGCGGACTCATCTCAAGCACAGCGACCACCATCGCTGTGAGCCGGCAATGCCGCGAGAGCGCCGACCGGCGGGCGGCAGGCGTCATCGTGCTGCTCGCCTCCACCGTCGTATTCGCCCGCGTGCTCTTTGAAGTCGCGCTCGTCGCTCGAAGCACCTTGCCAGACATCGGGCCGCCGCTGTTCGCACTGCTCGCCTGGATGGGGCTACTTGCCATCATCGCCATCGTGGTCCTGTGCCGGCACAAGCCCTCGACTGAGCTCTCGCACAGTCCTTCCAGTATTCGGGGAGCCGTCGTGTTCGGGCTGTTGTATGCGGGCGTCTTGCTTGCGGTCGCCGCAGGCCGCGAGTATCTCGGAGACTCCGGTCTCTTCGCAGTCGCCGCCCTCTCGGGCCTCACGGATATGGATGCCATCACGCTGGCGACTTCACAGATGGTCGATCAGGGTGACTTGAGCGCGACCTCCGGCGGGCGGCTCATTCTGACCGGCGCCATCAGCAACATCATGTTCAAGACCATTCTGGCGGGTTGCCTCGGCGGACGGCATCTGCTCGGACTGCTGCTTCCGTTCATGCTGGCGGGCATCCTGGGGGGTGCCGGCCTCATCGTCTGGTGGCCCGCCTGGTGAGTCCTCGGGTCAGTACTCCACCGAGAGTCCGGCGTACACCTTGAGGTCGTTGCTGGCCGAACCACCACTTGGCTTGGAATCGTAGATGTTGCGGAGACCGACGTTCAATGCCCAATCGGTTTCATGCCCGAGCCGATACTTCCAATCGATCGACACCGTGGCCAGATAGTGGTCCCAGCGAACGGTATCTGGCGCTATGGAGGCAAACCCACTCAAGGCCTGCCGCTCGTCGATTGTCCAGTCTGTTGCGGCCTCGAACAGCAACTGGGGATCGACTTCGTTGCCACGATACCGCCACGTGATACCGGCACCGCCCCTGAGCGTCAGGGTGAGGTCGTCCTGGTCAAAGACTCGGTATCCCACACCGCCATACGGACTCACGCGGTGCGCCCAGGCTTCAAACTGGTCGTACTGCCACGTTCCCTGCCCAAACACGAGCCATCGACTGTCCTGCTGGAACCACTCCTGCACAGCTCGGACGAGCATGTCGTTGTCCGACGTCTCGCCGTTTGACTGGTTCCAGTACCACGCTGCCGTGAGATCAAACTGCTCGGCGTCTGTCTTGCGATGGAGTTCAGCCCCCAGTCGTATGTTGTAGGTGCTGCCAGTCGTTCGACTGGCTGTTGCGGCAAGCGAAAGAGCGCCGGTCCAGGGGTCTGGTTCGATGGGCTCGCCCATCGGCTGCTCGGCCTCCACCGGCGTTTGATCCCCGCTGCCGCGGCCCGGGTCCTCCGCGGGGGGCGCCGGTCCGGCGGACGCGACATACGACGCGGGGACGGTCACATCCCCGAGGACGGCGTGGTGGATCACGACAGACCCATCGGATGACGATACAAGGGTGCCGCTGAGGCGGTCCCCGTCCGGAAGCAGCACCTGCACCGTCTCACCTGCGTTCGCCTGTGCGGTCACCATGATCGTCACGATCCCCGTCCAACAGACTCGATTCACGTGCATGCTCCGGTCAGAAGTCCCAGGTGACACCGGCCCACAGCTTGAAGTCACTGTGGTTGGCTCCGGCACCGGGCGTTGAGTCGTAGATCTCACGAATGCCGATGTTGAACGCCAGCGGCGAGCTCTTCCCAAGACGCAGCCGCCAGTCCCACTTGATGGTCGCAAGGAAGTCCGACGGGTTTTCAACGTCTGGCGCGATCGACGAATAGCCCGCGATCGACTGCCGCTCGTCGATTTTCCACGTCGACTCCACTTCGAGCAGTGCCTGCGGCCGCACGATGCCCGCCCCCTGCTCCCAGGTGATGCCAGCACCGCCCTTGAGGCTGAGTTTGAGATCGTCTTCGTCGATGAGTTGCAGCCCCAGCCCCCCGTAGGGGCTGAGCCTGTGGGCCCACGCCTCAAACTGATCGTATTGATAGGTGGACTGGACAAAGAGTTCCCACACGCTCTCGGGGTCGAGCCAGTTCTGCTCACCCCGCGCGAGCAAGTCGTTGTCGGTGACCTGCCCGTCGGCCGCATTGAGGTAGTAGCTCACACTCAGGTCGGTCTTGCGGGTGGGCGTCGTGCGATGCAGTCGCCCACTGAGCCGGAGGTTGTAGGTGGTCTGCGTCGTCTGGCTGCCGGTGAATGCTGCTCCAAGCCGGCCCCGCCAAGGAATGGCTGGTTGCCCGGGGGGGTCTGGACCGGGGGGGCCTGAACCGGGGGGGCCTGAACCGGAGGGGCCTGGACCGGGGGGGCCTGAACCGGGGGAGACGGGCCGCGCGGGCGCCACAGACGACAGTTGGGCCTCCAGCGGCC
>CAZSSV010000194.1:0-5069 GCA_964609425.1 uncultured Isosphaeraceae bacterium
CCACCCTTCGGGGACTTGTGCCAGAATGTCTGTCGCCCGAGGAACAAGTTCGAGCGACTGGCGATCGATCACGCCGAGTTCGATCTCGACTCCGAGCGTGTGGTCAGGGCTTCCATTGAACTGAATGGGCATGGTGCGTGTCCTTGCAGGTGGCCAGACGCGTTTCAGAGTACCGAACGGAGGGCGGCCCTGGTGAGCAGGCGACTTCCGACCAGCAGCGCCGATTCGTCGATATCGAAGAGGCTCGAGTGGAGCGCGTGCCGCTCGTCGATTGGCCCATGGCCCGTACCGAGTCGCACCATCGCGCCCGGCACATGTTGCTGGTAGACCGCGAAGTCCTCCCCTCCGAGGCTCGGAAGATCGATCCGAACCACGCCGTCGCCGCCCACGACATCGACGGCTGCGGTCGCCATCATTTCGACGATTCGAGGATCATTGTCGGTCGCGGGTGCCGTGTGAGGAAAGTCGACCTTGGCGGTGCAGCCGGTGGCGGCGCACACGGCCTCCACACACTTGTGAACCATCTGCTGAAGCTCCATGGCTTCCTCGGATCTCGCCGCTCGGATGGTCCCACAGACCCGGGCTGAGTCCGGAATGGCGTTGATCGTCTCGCCCGCCTGCAGTGAAGTTACGGTGACACAATGGGCTCGGCGGTTGTCCACGCTTCGAGGTCCGAGCTGGTACAGCAGCGAGACGAGATTGACTGCGGCGGGAACCGGGTCGACGGATTCGTGTGGGCGGGCGCTGTGACCACCTCGCCCTGATATGGCCACATTGAACGACAGCAAGTGTGCGGTGATCGGTCCACTTCGAAGCCCGATGCGGCCGCTGTCAAGAAATGGGTCGCAGTGCAGCGCAACGATCCTGTCCACGTCCTCGAGAGCGCCCCGTCCGATCATGTCGATGGCGCCAGTCGCTGCTTCTTCGGCGGGCTGGAAGATGAACCGCAAGTTGCGGCGAGGCTCCGACGAACGCATGGCATCCAATTCCAGAGCCAGCGCGTCTGCTGCGAAGCAGGCCATGGTCGTGTGGGCATCGTGCCCGCAGGCGTGGCAGCAGCCCTCAAGTTGCGATCGCCAGGGGACGTCCTTTTCATCTGGAATCTGAACGCAGTCAAGGTCAGCACGTATGGCCATGGTGGGCGCATCCGGCCCACACAGATTCAGATCGACGATCAGGCCGGTCTCGCCGGTCGTGCCAACGGGTTGCAGGCCAGAGTGGGTCAGCCGCTCCTGTACCAACGCACTGGTGCGAACTTCATAGCCTGCAGGTTCAGGGTGGCTGTGGAGATCGCGGCGCATCGCGATCATGTCGGGCAGGGCCGCCGTCAGCCATGCATCGGATCGGTGCCAAATGTCGGCTCGCGGCTCATCGCGGTCAGGGTTTCTGGTGTTCAAGTCCAATCGAGTACCACCTTGCCGAACTGTGACCCGGACTCCAGGCGAGCATACGCCGCGGGGCCTTCGTCCGCCGGGATGACTCGGTCAATCACCGGCTGAATGAGTCCACCACGAAACAGAGAACATACCTGCCTGAACTCACACGCATCTCCCATGGTTGAGCCCAGAATCTCGAGTTGATTCCAGAAGATTCGTGCCAGGTCCGTTGATGGACCAGCGCCGGTCGTGCAACCACAGGTGACCAGCCGCCCACCCCTGGCGAGCGACTTGATGCACGGGAGATGGGCCGCGGCGCCGATCGAGTCGGCGCACACGTCAACGCCCCTGCGGCCTGTGGCGACTCTGACCGCGCGGCTCCAGTCCTGCCCCTCGTCGAGCACGGTTTCGTCGGCGCCAAGTTCGGTCGCTGCGGCAAGCTTCGATGTGTGCCGACTCGTTACGATGGTGCGGCACCCGAGGTGCTTTGCCAGGCCCAGACACGCCAAGGCGACCCCGCCGCCGATGCCCGTGATGAGCACCGTTTCGCCTTCCTGAAGGCGAGCGCGAGTCCGAAGCATCCGCCATGCGGTCAGGTGGGTCAGTGCAAAGGCGGCGGCCATGTGCGGGTCGTCAGAGTCGTCAATGGCATAGAGATTCCCTGCGGGTGCGGAGAACAACTCCGCGTGAGTGCCGTTGGTGTGCTCTCCGATCACATGAAGATCGCGGCCGGCCGGTGCGGCGTCGGGCTGTTGGCGGGCCGAGGCTTCTACGGCGGCGTTCAGCATGACCCTCCGCCCGAGCCATCCCTCATCGACGCCATCGCCGAGTTCGATGACTCGCCCACATCCGTCCGAGCCACCGATGTGCGGGAATGTTGTCTTGATGCCGGGGAGTCCCCGTCCAACCCACAGGTCCAGATGGTTCAGCGCGCTCGCTTCGGTCTGTACGAGGACGTTGCCATCACCTGGAGTCGGCGGCTCGACATCGAGCATGGTCACCTGAGGCGCGACCGGGTCGCCGTGGGCGCTGATGCAGAGTGCTCGCATGAGTTAGGCAGTCTCCTCAAGTGTGCAGCCATGTTTGATAAGAAGATCGCGCGTGCGCTCGATACCTTCAATCTCCGAGAGTTTTTCACCTTCATACTCAACGCCAATCCATCCCTTGTACCCGTGCTTTCGGACAAGATCGAACATGCGCCCGTAGTCGGTGCGGGTCTCGTCGCCGGTCTCGTCGAAATCGTGGCTCTTGGCGCTCAGGGCCTTGGCAGAGGGCAGAAGCTCGTCGATGCCCACATAGCGGTCGTACTGCGCACCGGTCTCCCAGTCGAGCGTGAAATTACCAAAGTCCGGGAGCGAACCCAGACGCGGGTGTCCGACCAGTTCGATCAGCGACGCGAGCCATGCACCATTGCTCGACAGACCACCGTGATTCTCGATCATGACAGACAGATCCATGTCGTCCGCATGTTTGAGCAGGGCGGTGAGGCCTACGGCGCAGCGCGACTTCTGCTGGTCGGGCGTCCCTTCGGACGGGACATTGACGCGAATTCCGTGGCACCCCAGCACCTTGGCGGCATGCAGCCAGCGGCGATGGTTCTCGACAGCCTCGGCGCGTTCAGCCGCGTCGGCTGCGCCCAGTGCGCCTTCTCCATCCACCATAATGACGAGACTTTGGACGTTGGCCTCGTCGCACCGCAGTCGCAGCGCCTCCAGCCATGTGTCGTCGGTCGACCGATCCTGAAAGAATGAGTTGACGTACTCGACTCCCGTGATGCCGAATCGCTCCCGGGTGAAGGCCGGGAAGTCCTCGGCGGCCAGATCGCCGCCGCGAAGCATGCGGTGAAGTGACCACTGGGCAAGGGAAATGGGCCAAACAGTGTCCGCCATGTCGTCCTGCTCCTTTGCTTGAGCGTTGGGCTTCTGGACCTTGTCGCCCACGCCCGGACCGGTCACGCCACCACTCAGGCGAGGCCATGTCACGGTGAGGGCAGTCGCAGCCAGAACGGATCGCCGGTCGATCACGCCACCGGTTCCTCGTCGTCGGCATCTCGGGCTTCGTCGTCGTCTTCGAGCCGAAGCACGGTGTGGAATCCGAGGAAGCCCTCCCTGCGACCCTCGTCTTCATCACCGGCATCAGACGCTTCAGCTTCGGCCTGCTGCAGGACATCCCGGATGGCTTCGACCTGACTTTTGTCCAGCGGCAGCGACACAACTCGGTCGTGCCGAACGCCGGGGATCAGGGTGGTAATCGCGGCCACGGCGTCATCTTCGTGCAGTGCGGCGAGTACGTGCTCGCCCACCTGGCGGTCGATGCTTTGCAGGGTCGTGACGTGGTGTCGGCGTGGTGATTCTTCGTCCTGAGGTTTCGGGTCATGTTCTGTCATGAGAGTATCTCCTGAGCATGATGTGTCGCTGCGGCCAAGGCCTCGGGCAGTTTGTCCGGCTCCTTGCCGCCAGCTTGGGCGGCATCGGGCCGGCCGCCGCCACCGCCGCCGCACGCCTGCGCGGCAATTCGCACCCAGTCGCCGGCCCTGAGCCCTCGTTTGATCATGCTGTCGGGAACGCGCGCCGCAATGATGACCTTGTTCGAATCCGCGGGCCTGCACGCGAGAAGGCACGCGGCTTCGGGTGCTGCGGCGCGTGCGGCATCCATGCCGGACAGAAGCGCGTCCCGGTCTCCCGCGGTGATCTCACCGACAATCATCTCGCTCGCGCCGCCCGCCAGTGCGGTCGCCTCCTCGACCGCGGTGTCTCGCGAAGCGCCTGCGGCGGCTTTCCTTGCCACCTTGGCGGCGTCCCGGCGTTCGGCCAAGGCCGCTTCGGCCGCTCGGCGGTGCAGCAGGCCGAGCTCCATGTCTGCCAGTGATCGGGACATGGCGTCCACCGCACCCGGAAGGTCTCCCGCAGGAAGCGTTTTCATCTCAGCAAGTCGGTGCAGGACATCCTCGCCACGCGCGCGTGTCTCGGCTGCGGCTGCGCCGGTGATCGCGCCGATGCGGCGGATTCCGGCGGCCAGTCCCTGCTCCTGCATGACGAGAAAATCTCCGATGGCTGATGTGGACGGCACGTGGGTGCCACCGCAGAATTCGATCGAGAGATCTGCCATTGAGCGCCGCGATGGATCGGCGCCGATGTCGGCCACTGTGCCGCCGGCGCAGACGACCCGCACCGGGTCTGGGTATCGCTCACCGAACATCGCGCGGACGCCGTCAATGTCCTGCGCCACATCGAGTGGAAGTTCCAGGGCGTCTACGGCGAGATCGGCCTCGATGGACGCGCGGACGAGCCGCTCAACCGCTTCGATCCGGGCTCGATCGGGTGCCTCACGGGCGGAGTAGTCGAATCGAAGCCGATCCGGCGCCACGAGAGAGCCGCGCTGGTCGGACTCGCCATCCAGCGCCGTCCGGAGCGCCAAGTTGAGCAGATGGGTGGCTGTATGGGCCGACTCAATGCCGTGTCGCCGATTTCGGTTCACGCGCGCGTCAACGGCATCACCGACGTGCAGTGTTCCAGAGACGGCGCGTCCGACATGAAGCACCCAACTTCCGGATCGAGTCGTGTTCTCGACTTTGAACACGGCGCCGCCGCGGGCCTTACCCTCGGCCTCGACGATGAGTTGGACTGTGTCGCCGACCTGGCCGGCTTGTTCTGCATAGAAGGCCGTGAGATCGCGTAACACCGAGAGGCGTTG
>CAZSSV010000195.1:0-4220 GCA_964609425.1 uncultured Isosphaeraceae bacterium
GGCCTCTTCATAGATTGGTACCACCAAGATCATCGAGTGGTCCGCAGCAACCTGCAGCATGATTTTCACAGTCGGCCCATCTGGAACGGGTTCAGCAGTCTGGTACCAACGCACGTCCTGTTCCGCGCAGAAGTACGGTCCGTAAAAGATCTCCTGCAGACAGCAGACCTTGGCGCCCTTCGACGCCGCCTCTGCAATGAGCACCAAATGCTTGTCGATCATCGCCTTCTTGACTTCAATGAGATCATTCGAATCCGGCAACGCGTTTGAAGCTTGAATGAGCGCGGCACGAGTGATGCGGGCCATGCGAGTCCTTTCCGACGATCAGAACCAGCGACTGACAAGAATTCGGCACTCTGTGAAGAACCGAACCGCGTCTTCGCCGTTTGCGTGCAAGGTACCGAAGAAGGAGTCTTTCCAGCCTGAGAACGGGAAGACGGCCATGGGGGCAGGCACTCCGACATTGATTCCAATCATGCCCGCGCCCGCCTCGGTCCTGAATCGATTCGCCGCATAGCCGCTGGCTGTAAACATGACGGCCATATTGCCGAACGGCGACTGCCGGGTGACCTCGATGGCGTCATCCAGCGTATCCCGCCGCATGATGGACAGGACTGGCCCGAAGATCTCCATTTCCGCCAGCGACATTCCGGGCGTCACACCATCGAACACGGTTGGCCCGACAAAGCAATCTCCGTCCGGCATCTCGGCATCACGCCCATCGAGCAAGAGGTCAGCACCCTCGTCGACACCAGCGGCGATCGCAGCTGTTACCCGGTCGCAGCTCGCCGCATCGACAAGCGGCCCCATGCCGCAATCAGCGTCGCTCCCCGCAGCCGTCCTGATGCTGCGAGCCGCCTCGACGATCGCAGGCACAAACCAATCAGCCGCGTCGCCAACCGGGATCGCGACCGAGCCTGCAAGGCATCGCTGACCGGTGTTTCCGAACGCAGAACCGAGCACGCCATCGATCGCGGCCTCACGGTTGGCGTCGGGCATGATGATCATGCAGTTTTTGGCGCCGCCCATGCACTGGGCGCGTTTGCCCGCAGCGGTTGCTGCCGCGTAGACGTGCCTGGCAACTGGCGTCGAGCCCACGAACGAGACGGCCTTGACATCGTCGTGGGTGATCAGCCGGTTCGCCATGTCCCCGCCGCCGACCACCAGGTTGAGCACGCCCGCCGGCAGCCCTGCTTCGTGGGCGAGTTCCACTTCGCGGATGGCGCACAGCGACACTTTCTCGCTCGGCTTGAGTACAAACGTGTTGCCGCACGCGACCGCCATCGGCCACATCCACATCGGCACCATGATGGGAAAGTTGAAAGGCGTAATCCCGGCGCACACACCGAGCGGCACACGCTCCATCGTGGAGTCGAGGGGAATGTTCTCTTCCCGTTCGCGGCTGAACGAACTCGAGACAGCAATGCGGGGCAAGGTCCGCCCCATCATCAGCGACGGCGCGCCGCACGCGTACTCAATGCAGTCGATTCCACGCCGCACGTCGCCTCTGGCTTCTGGCACGTTCTTGCCGTGCTCCTGGACGATCATGTCCGTCAGTTCGTCGAAGTGCCGCTCGAGCACCTGCTTGTACTCAAACAGCACCTGGCATCGCTCGCCCACCGGGGTCTGCGACCAGGCGGGGAACGCGGCTGATGCGGCGGCCACTGCGGCATCTACGGCGTCGGTGCCTCCAAGCGGAACGTCGCAGAGCGGCTGATCCGTGGCCGGATTGAGGCTGCTGAAGCAGGTCGATGCAGTGGCCGACTCCACCCGGGAGCCATTGATAACGTGGGTTGCAGCGGAAGACATGGGAAAAACACCTCCGTAGGGGCCGCCAGTGTACGGCGGTCCTCTCAAGGGGCGGCGGCCCGCGGCCGACCCCCTGAGACGCGGGTCGCAGCCCCGTGCCCCTTTCGACGGCGAAGAACCCCCCAAAATCCACGCCAATCGAGACAATTCTGCCCCCCCCAGAGCTCCCGGCGGGACCCATTCCCGCCTGTATCGGCAGGCAGAAGGCCGGTCCAGAGGCCATATCCTCATCTGCGTGGCAACTCAGGCAGGATTGCGCCTTCACGCAAGGGCCCAACGACTGTTCAGAAAACTCAAAAAACGACCACTGCCTCCACCCCCGGGGCGGGTATGGTGCAAGGCGGCCCCGGCCTCAGTCTGGAAGGCTGTCACCGGCGGCACTGGAGAGACCGCGCTCACGCGGAACGAGAAGGAGAGTTCGTTATGAAGGCTTTGGGAGTGGGTATTGCGGCGGCGTTCGCGTTGACCACGCTGGCGACCGCTGGCGCACTTGTGGAAGCGGATTACGGCTGGGAGGATGGCGGCACCATCCTCGGCTCGTACGGCAACCTTGGCTCTGCTGAAAACGAATACTGGGATGCTGATCGCGGCAACGTGTTGGCGCTGACGGAAGATCCCACCGGCGGCACGCCACAGGCCTACGTCGCGTGGGTCACCGGCCTTGCGGATGGCGACGTCATTGACGCTTCCTTCCTCGGTCTCGGCGACGGCGTTGACACGAGCAAGGTCCGCATCTGGGGCCACTACACGAACGTCGGTGGTGACATCACGTCGTATGGCGGATCGGCCGGTGGCAACTCCGCCTACAGCGGCGCGGAATGGACAGAACTTGGCCACTCATGGACATTCGACTCGAACGGTGGACAGCGAGACGGCTTGGTTGTCGAGGCCCGTCTCTACACCTACTCCGGCCAGACCGGAACGACCGGCTACGTGGACAATCTTCACGTCAGCGTCTTCGGAGCAGCCATTGAGGGCGTGGTCATCAATGTACCTGGCCCGGTCCCGGCTCCGGCCGCCCTGGCGCTGCTGGGCTTAGCAGGCCTTGCAGGAGCGCGTCGCCGCCGCTGATCGCACGCGTCTCACGCAATCAGACTTGACCAGTCAGGGTCGCAGCACACGCTGCGGCCCTGGCTCTCCTTTTCGCGGAGCAGACATCGTCAGGCGACGCATCCTCCAGGGCCATGTGGCCGAGTCCGCCACTCAGGTGCTACCCTGCCGCAACCCCCCGCGGGTGTAGCTCAGTGGTAGAGCGTCAGCTTCCCAAGCTGAATGTCGAGGGTTCGATCCCCTTCACCCGCTTTGCGCTCTGGTCACTCGGAGCGCCACTAAGTCCATCCCCGTCGGACCTTACGCCAAGCGTGGCGAGGATGTCGCGCACCGCCGTATTGCCAGAAGTTGCCCCAGATTGGCACGTTTGGTCAGGATCTAGGGCAAGCGCTGCGCATAGTCCACTCGCATCATCTGTCCCGGTTGCAGTCTGACGGTCGGCGCTCGGCGGCGAGTCGAGCGGGATGTCGGGGACCCTGTTCACGGCACCAGCGACGTCGAGCAGGCGCAAGTCCGTGTAGGTGTTCATCGTCATATCAATCGTGCTATGTCGCATGGCGGCATGCGCGATGCGTGGCGATACCTCGTGCACACTGAGCCGAGTACCAAACGTATGCCGGAGCGCATGCACGTCTACCGTATGTCCGCGGTCGTCACGCTTCGGAATGCCAGCGGCGGCAAGATCCTTGTTGAGGATTCGCCCTAGTCCGGTCGGCACATTGAATAGCGACGCATGGTTTGGAAGTCGCGCTGGCATGGGTCCACCAGCAGCCCATACCTCGCGTCTCATCGCTTCGTGCCGTTCGGCGAGCATCTGGACTATGTCAAAGGCAAGCCCGTCAGGCAGCGGCACGTCGGCTCCACGGCCGGATTTGTCAGCAGTTGCCCCGAGTGTCACCCACTCCGGCCGTTCGTGCGAATTGAGATCACCAATGGTCAACGATGCGAGCTCGTTCATTTGTAGCCCGGTGAATGCCAGCGCCTTGTAGATCAATGCGCGCCGTCGGCCACGCTGTTCCAATGCAGCGACTTCGTTGGGTTGGTCGGCCAGCCGTTCACGGGCCCGATCGATCGCAGCGGCTAGCGTGGAGTTCGTTAGCAGCTCATAGGTCCAGTTCGATCGTTTACCGCTTCCTTCGCTCTCCGACAGCTGAATAGTAAGCCGTCCCCGCTCCGCAAGCGGTCGCCACCGTGCAGCCCAGAATAGCCGCTGCAATTCTTCGTCCACAAACGCTCGTCGCTTCCGTCTCGCTGTCGCTCGCTCGTCCAGCAGTGGCGGGCGGTTGAGTGGGCTTGCCACCAGCCGGCCGCGACTGACGCACCAGTTGCACATAGCGGATAACGCCTTGACGTATCCATTG
>CAZSSV010000195.1:4230-5020 GCA_964609425.1 uncultured Isosphaeraceae bacterium
TCTCGACTTGCTGCTGCCCCCACGCCTCGACTGATCGTCGGTTGATGCTACGAAGATCAACAAAGCCGCAGTCGGCGATGATGCCAGCAAGGTTTGCTTTGAGGTTCTGGACGTGACGCTTTGCGACCGTCGGCTTGCTGCCCTTGCCACGCTTGCGGGCAAGGTCGGCCAAGTAGGCGGCGACATGTTCTGCGATCGGCGAACAGAGGTGGTCTGCCACAGCATCCTCCGCAGTGGTCAGAACGCCAGCCCGCACCTGGGTGGCTCGCTTGTCGTGTTGGGCGAGGACGTGCATAGCAGCCGTGCGATCGCGGCATCTGGTTGCCTTCCGTCGGATGCAGCCCGAGCCGTCGCGGTACTGGATGCTGTATTACGGGCTTTGCCGTCGTACCCGGCCGCTCGGGAGCAGCTCACCGGTTTGGTTCTTGCCTTGCTTGTCAGTCCACCGCACCATGGCAACGGACTCAGTCTGGCCGTTGCGGTGAGTTGTCTTGGCGTAGTGCTCGGAATTGGCCGGCGTGGTGATTGTGTATGTCGGTTTGTAGATGTGTCCCACGGTTCGCGTCTCCTTACGCAATCGCCCGAATCGGGCGGTTCAATGACACTGTGCCTCGAAGTTGTCGAGATTGCAAGTTGCTTGATTCTCCGCCCCCGGCGTGGCCGCCCCCAGCGGCCAACGACGGGAGGCGTACTTATGACCCGTTATGGGTAGGGGCGCATCAGACCGCACAGTTACGGTCGCCCATTCCGCACACCTTTGTGCATCATTCCGCACACCTGCCATATCAAT
>CAZSSV010000196.1:0-5013 GCA_964609425.1 uncultured Isosphaeraceae bacterium
CTTGCGGGCGTCCACTCTCTCATTTAGGGTGGACCTAAAGAAGGGGTAAGGTCACCCCGGCACCCCCGGTGAGCAGGTGAGTTCACTTCAATCACGTGCGAGTGGTAGCGGATCACTCACACATTCACTCACACATCGAGAGAAAACCCCCTTCCCGAACGCCCCGGGCATGATTCGAACATGCGACCTGCGGATTAGAAGTCCGCTGCTCTATCCAACTGAGCTACCGGGGCAGGCGGCGACGCGTCGCCAAAGGGAAGTGTACCCGCGTAGCATGCGCACCATGTCGGATCAATCGCCGCTCCCCCCCGCTGAACTCGCCGCCCGCATGGAGCTCGCCAAAACGGTCGCGGACGCGACCGGCGAACTCCTGATGTCCTTTTTCAACAGCGGGCGATGCACGCCCGACTTCAAGACCGACGGCACGCCCGTAACCGAAGCCGATCGCGGCGCCGAGGCGCTCATCCGGGCGGCCGTTACCGAGCACTTCGGCCGCGACGGAATCCTCGGCGAAGAGCATGGCACGGCAGAGGGCGACAGCGGATTCACGTGGGTCATCGATCCGATCGATGGCACCATGTCTTTCATTCACGGCGTGCCCGTCTTCGGGTCGCTCATCGGGATTGAGTTTGGCGGCCGGCCGGTCGCCGGCATCATGGACTTTCCTGCGCTGGGCGAACGGGCGTGGGCACAATATGGCACCGGTGCCTGGCACCGCGCCGGCGACGGAACGCCCACGCGTGTGCAGGTCACTGAAACACGCTCACTCGCAGACGCCATGGTCTGCACCACGTCCTTCGACTACTTCAGGGGCTACCCTTGGGAGAACGCTTACGTGGCCGTCGCCAAGGCGGCCAAACACACCCGCGGATGGAGCGACTGCCACAGCGAACTGCTACTCGTCACAGGTCGCGTCGATGCCGTCGTCGAACCCGTCCTGAATCCTTGGGATATCAGCGCGATCATCGCGGTCCTTGATGAGGCCGGCGGCCGTTGTACCGACTGGAATGGCGGCCAGTTGAACTGCTCGGCCGTATCGCCCGGAGTCTGCTCCAACGGGCACGTGCATGACGAACTCACAGGGCTATTGTCCGCATGGGCGCCTTGAACACAGCCCGCACGCTCGCAAATGCGCTGGACCGAGGCGACTACGACACCGCCGCCGCCGTCATCGCTGCCGACTGTGTGTACGAACTCGCAGGACGCATCATCAGGGGCCGGGACGCCATTCTGAAGTCCTACCGCGCGGCAGACACATGGGGGCAAACGGCACTGGACAACGTGGTGTTCGAGTCTTCGGTCCATGAACTCGATGACGGCCGCATTGCGATCGAGTACCAAGACCACCTGCAGTGCGGCGGCCACCAGCACACGCACCACTGTCGCCAAGTCACCACCGTGCAGGGCGGGCTCATCGTTTGAATCGAACATGTCGATCTTCCAAGCGAGCCGGAGGCGCTCGCCGCGTTCTTCGAACGGATCGGTGTCCAGCGATGATGGAAAGGCCGTTCACGGCGGCGGCGCCAGTACGCGATACCATAAAAGGCACGCGGGCTGGTAGCTCAGGGGTTAGAGCAAGCGACTCATAATCGCCAGGTCGCAGGTTCGAATCCTGCCCAGCCTACTTGAAGCGATGGTGGAGCCTGCGGCTCCACCATCGCTTCAGCACAGGCGTCAACGCATCGGCACTACTCACACACGCCCCAATTGGCCAACAGCCCGAGCAGATCGTACACGTCCGCGGCGTCATCTCGCGTGACATCGGGACGATCGTCGGCCGTAATCAAGGTGCTTCCAAAGGCGGACAGAAACAATGTGATGTCTCCTGCGTCGACATCACCGTCTTCGTCCAGATCGCCCGGGCAGCACCAGCCGCCCAAGTCGTTGCCGCCGCCGTCCGTGTAGGCAATCTCGATCTCCCCGGATACTGGATGGTCGCAGAAGGTCGTGTTCGTAATGCTCAGTGGCGTGCCTTCATCTCCGCTGATGGCATGCCACGTGTCGTATCCGGACTCGGTCGCTTCGTTCAGGCTGAAGTACGAGTACGACACATCCAAGACAGCGCTGTCGCGAACATGAACCGCGCCCGACCGCGAAGAGACATTGTCTTCAATGTCACAACTGACCAACTCAACCACACCTCGCTCGGCATACACGGCAGCTCCGTAGGACGCATCGTTTCCGACGAATCGACACGAGGTCGCCGTCAAGTCGGCACCAGAGTCGTACACACGGATGGCGCCGCCGCTCGATCCGATGTTGTTTGAGAATGTGCAACCGTCGAGCTGGCAGGTCCCGCCGCGGGCTTCCAGTGCGGCACCGTTTGTCGCGGTTGATCCGTCGAAGGAACAATCGGTCATGGTTCCGCTCGCGTTCCTCAGATAGATGGAGCCGCCGTAGCTGGTGGCAGAACACCCCGTAAAGGACGTGTCTGAAACCGTGTATGTGATCGGTTGGGAACTCATGGTTGAGTACAGGCTCAACGCCCCGCCCTTGCCGAATGATTGGTCATTATCGCAGTCTGTAAACGAGCAGGAAGAAACCGTGATGGCGTCATCGTTGTTCCTCGCCATGAGGCCACCTCCACCCCAACTCTCACTGGCCCGGCAGTCGACGAAGTCGATGCCCTCCAGGGTCAGGTCCCCTCCCCAGCACGCGATACCCGTCGCTGTCTCCTCGCCGTCGATCGTCACCCCTGCCGCGGAAGCTCTGATCGTGACATCCAAGCTGGATAGATACCCAGTCAGGACAACGATTCCGTCCCCATCCAGATCGACGTAGGTACCAGGCGACACGTCAATGGTGTCCCCATCCGAAGCCACGTCTATGGCATCTTGAATCGTCGTGTAGTCCGCGCCGCCGCTCGCATCGACGGTCCAAGTGGTCGCGGCAGCAGGTGAGGCGCAGCAGAGGAGCGCCAGAACAAGATGGTGGTCGTGTCGAATCATCAGAGGTCCATCCTCGGCTCGAGCGCCCTTTGCAGCCCATGTATGCGCTGGCTCGGGGTGTGTGAAACGGCGTTTCTGAGCGGTCAATCCCACTGCAGGATCGGCCCGGAGCGGCCGATATCCCGAGTAAACCCCAAAATTGCGTCGCTGTGACCCTCTTCATCGTCCATGCGAAACACAAGATCCACACCGACCTGGCCGCGGCGGCTCGCGTTGCCAACACCCTGGACCAGTGCCACATGCCCGTCCCCGTAGGCAAAGTACCCGGCCCACCTGCCGGTATCGGGATCGCACGTCAGGGAGTCCACGCTGGATACACCATCCTTCGGCCCTCGGTTTCCAAGCACGGGCATCGTCGAGTCCATCTTGCGGCTCGACCAATGGGACGCCCGGTCCCCGTACAGCACGAGGTGTGCATAGGAGACGTTTGAAATGTCCGCAAGATCGGCCGAGAAACCAGGATCCCAGTACTCGCCGTCGGAGGGATTCCACGCATTCCAATCGTATCGGTCGTAGGCCTCGACGTTTCCCCAGTCCATGCTCGAAATGAGCGCCTCCGGCGAGACGATCCGCTCGGCGATCAGCAGGCTGTACACGTGGTCCGTCGTATCGTCCGCCTCGTCTCCGGTCATGGCACTCGGTCGAGGGAACGCGGGATCGCCGGCGACGCTCGACGAGATGAGCGACTGGATCAACTGCTGTGTCTGGAACATGTCCCTCATGCGACCGCCGCTGGCCGGTACGGCGCGACCCGCGTCATCGGTGCCGGTCTTCAGGCCAGAAATGGACCCGTAGAACATGGCGTACATCACGAGCATGATTGCAACCACGACAAGCAACCCGACGATGCTGAAGCCCCGCCTCACGGCGCGCCGCCCTTCTGCTCTGCCTGGCGGCGCTTGACAAGCGCGTCGATATCCGGTGACGGCAACAGGTCCAGATCCGGCTGGAGCCGGGCTTGACCAGCCCGATTGAGAATCTCCCACGCCTCAAGAACGCTCGGTGGGTCGCCCTTGACCTCGAAACTCCGGTGACCGCCGCTGGTCTTGATGGACACGACCCATGTATCGGTCCCACGCCCGTCCTTCGGAGGCGACGTCACCCACCCGGCATCCCGCACGACCTTCGACAGGGCCGCTGCTTGGGAATCATCGAGCGTGCCGGTCCATGACCAGATCTCGTTTCGAGCGTCATACCCACCTGCAAAGCTGAGCCTGCCGGTGCTCGATACGTCGTACCGCGCCATCCGGCCGTCGTCGGTGGTCCAGAACATGTTCACAGCAGGTGCCCGCAGCGCCGCCTTGGGGGCTGAACCGCAGCAGGCAAGCAGCCCAATCGTCACAGCCAGCACCCCCCGCATCACGGCGATGGACTCGGTGGCAATTCGATCAGATCGTCGGGCACGCCTGCTGAAGTTCGCCCGCCCGGCATCGGAACACGCACAACGATCCACAGGTCGTACGGGCCCTCACGCAGTGGACTTGGCTCCAACATGGCTTCGATCCTGGCCCCGATCAAGCCCGTGTACTCCGTGCACCGCTGCACGGAGGCGATCATGTGCGACACCACAGCGTCGTCCATCATCGCGCCGCCTGCTTCGTTGATCGCCTTGATCGTCGTGCCAGCCGTCTTCTCCTGAGGGCGAAGGACTACCAGCCGTGTCCCCTGTCGCGACATTGGCAAGGCCTGCTGATCGCACGGGCTGAGAACCGGAAGGCCGTCGTGCTCCACGCCCCAGACGAGATGAATGCGGCGAACATCGACCGGCCAGACCGGGGCCTTTGGTGCCGGCCGGACCGCGTTGGATGACGCGGGCGCGGACACAACGTGCGCAGCCGGCAGGCTTGGCGCCGGCTTGGGCGGCGCGGGTGCCGGGGCTTCCACCGCCGCCGCTGGTTGCGGTGCTGCGACTGCCGCAGGTGCCTGTGTGACCGCAGCCGCTGGCTTGGGCGGCGCGGGCGCCGCTGGTTGTGGTGCGGCGACTGCCGCAGGTGCCTGCGTGAGCACAGCCGCCGGCTTGGGCGGCGCGGGTGCCGGGGCTTCCACCGCCGCCGCTGGTTGCGGT
>CAZSSV010000197.1:0-4961 GCA_964609425.1 uncultured Isosphaeraceae bacterium
AATGACGCCCGAGACGATCACTCGGACTGGACTCGATTTAGGGGGAAAGGTCACCAGGTAGACATCGCCCTCTCTGTAGACCACTAGAGCAAGATCAGCTTTGGAACGGCTGGTCATACATAACGGAAGAAGAAGTTGGATGCCACCGTGAAAGAACTGAGGCACCGCAGTCTTGTAGTTTCGCCTCACTCGTTTGATTGTGTGATCGATGCGCCTTCCAACGCGATGCGTAGCTGATGGCCGTCTTCCATCGATGCAAATGGCTCGGGGAATCTTGACCTGTTGTCCTCGATAATGTGATCGATGTTCTTCCTAAGCGAACATCGGGTATCAAAGAGCAGCTCCGCCGGATCATCAAAATAATGAGCGATATCTGGCAGGCTTCCAAACTTCAAGAGCAGGCGGTCACTCTCGCGGCAAAAGGACTTGAAGTACCACTTTGGACCAGCAGAATGGGCGCTGCGATTCAACTCAAAGACTGCAAAGACTTCTTCGTAGTTGTCGGTAATGAGGCCAGTGTTGAAGCACGCCCATGTGTCATCCTTGGTGGTCGCAATCTTGTTTTCGTCGAGCAGGCGGGAGAATGTATAGTGAAGGTAGTTATACAGAAACGGGTGATCTCGACTGGACTCTGCGAACCGATACTCCCAGTTCTCTTCCTGCGAAATCTGCTTCAACTCAATGAGCGCTTGCGGCATTGGCATGTAGGCAAATTCAAACAGTGGATACTTCAACGATCGTGTCCCCAATATTCAGCCGGAGTGTCCTGCGGTGAATGTACATGATAGCTATCCGCGGAGAACCTCAACGGTGGACACACGCTTGCAGCAGTGACGGCACTCCCGCCTCCGAATGACTCGGCAATGAGGTGCCCTTCGCGTGTAGATCACACGAAAGTGCCCACATCCGCACTTGGGGCAATGAATACCCCGTTGCTCCGACGGATCGGGAGTGGGGTTGCGTTCTGTGCTCACCGCTTGGCCGCCTGCAACTCAGATAGTCGGACGCGGCTGCGTCGAGTTGGCTGCTTGCCTCGCCCGAACAAACTCGCCCCCTGAATCGACGCCGCCACGGCAGCGCCGACAAGGCAATCCAACCAGTGATTGTCGACGCCGCTTGCGCGAAGTTTCCACTCGTCAACGGTGCGGCCGCGACCTTCCGTCTTCACCCGGTACTCCGCCGTCAGGTGCTCGGCGAATAGCCGATGCGTGTCAGGCTTTCGCCCGTGAAGTGACAAGCAGCCGGGATCGCCAACCGGCACACCGAGCCGCGCCTGCGCAAAAGACTTCCAGAAGTTGGTGTCGTAGAGCACGTGACGCACCGCGCGTTTGCCTGCAACATTCAGCATGCGCCATCGCGCCTTGATGTTGGCAGCGATCGATCAGGAGACCGCAGGCTTCGAGACCCTCAGCCGCCCAGTCGGGCTGCGTCCTCCTGATCGCCTGCTCTATTGACAAAGGCCGCCCTCCGGGCGGCCTTTGTCAATGGGCGATACTGGACTTGAACCAGTGACCTCTTGTGTGTCATACAAGCGCGCTAGCCAACTGCGCCAATGGCCCGTGACGGCGAAGGATACCCGGGCGGTGCGGTTCGGACAAGCGGCTTGCACCCGAACTCGGGTAGCCTTGGAGTCATGTCCGACCCCACCCTGAGCGACTTTCAGGCCTTCATTCGCGACCGCTACTACCAGACCGACTCGGCGCGCGGCCCTGCGCGGACCTTTCTCTGGTTCATGGAGGAGATCGGTGAACTGTCCGAAGCCCTGGCGCTCCGGGAGCGGGGCGACGGGGACGACGCCAATCTCAGAGAGGAGTTCGCCGACGTACTCGCATGGCTGGCAACCCTGGCGAACATCACCGGCGTCGATCTGGCACAGGCAGTCCACGAGAAGTATGTGGCCGATGGCGGCCCTGAGGGCACCAAGTAGCCACGGTTGCGACTGCTACCCTGCTCACCATGTCGCGCATTGACGATCTGTTCACGCGTGCCCGCCAGGACAACCGCGGTCTGCTCATGCCGTTCGTCGTCGCCGGCTATCCGGGGCTTGACGCCACCGAGATGTTGCTGAACGGCATGAAGGAGGCCGGCGGCGACATCGCCGAGATCGGGTTCCCATTCTCCGACCCCATTGCGGACGGCCCAGTCATCGCTGAAGCCATGCACGAGGCGCTCACGCAAGGCATCACCGTGGACGCCGTCTTCAGCACAGCGGCCAGAGTTCGCCAGCGGACCGACCTGGGGCTGATCGCGATGGTCAGTGAATCCATCGTGCACCGGAGAGGCGGGACACGGTTCATCAGGCAAGCCGTGGAGTCGGGCTTTGACGGCTTCATCATTCCGGACATCGATCTGCGCGCCGCCGACGCCCTGCTGCCGGTCATCGACGAACTCGACGCCTCGCTCGCACTGCTCATAGCGCCAACCACGACCGATGCCCGCCTGCAGGAGATTCTCACCCGGTGCCGAGGCATGGTGTACATGCTCGCCCGCACCGGCGTCACGGGAGCGCGAGCAGACCTGCCCGACCTCGCACCACGGGTGGCCCAGGTTCGCCAGCACTCCGCCCTCCCCATCGCCGTGGGCTTTGGAATCTCGACGCCCGAGCACGTCCACACAGCCACCCAGCAGTGTGACGCGGCCATCGTCGGTTCGGCCCTGGTCGCTCACATGGGGGCCGGGGGTGATGCGGCGTCAGCCGGCCTGGCGCTCGTTGAAACCCTCGCCACGGGCCTCTGAGGCTGGAATCGCCGCGCCGTTCGTGCTACCCTGCTCGGTCGCGCAGCATGCCGGGGCAACAAGGAATCACATTCGCCATGTCCGATGACACCGCCACACCAGAAGGCTTCACATTCAATCTCGAAGAGGCTGGCCCCGCCCGTAAGCGGCTGACGGTCACCATCTCTGCCGAGGCGGTGCAGTCTCGAATCGACGCCTCCATGGGCACCCTGCAAGTTCAATCGGCGCTTCCTGGATTCCGAAAGGGAAAGGCGCCAAAGCACCTGCTTGAGAGACGCTTTGGAACGGCCTTACGCGATGAGACGCAGCAGGAACTGATGCAGGAGGGCTGCCGCCTCGGGTTCCAGGCGCACGCACTGAACCCGCTCGGTGATCTCGAACCCGCCGACCCCGACGCCGACGTCACACTGGAGGCCGGAAAGCCGTTGGAGTTTGCCGTCGAGTTCGAAGTCGTACCAGACTTTGACATGCCGGACTTCAGCGCGATGGAAGTCATTCGGCCGCAACTCGAAGTTGAGGACGCTCAGATTGACGAGGAATTGACCCGCCAGTGCATGCGGGCGGGAGATGCCAAGGAGCTGAGCGGCGACTTTCAACCCGCCGACCGCATGCTCGGCAAGGCCGACCTCTACCTGGAAGATGGCGAGGAACCCATCTTTTCCCACGAGCAGATTCTCGCCGTCGTTCCGGAGGAGGGCGAAGCAGGACAACTGCTTGGACTGATCATCGACGACCTGGGCGCCAAACTCGGCGCGGCCTCAACCGGAGACTCGGTCGTCATCGAAACAACCGGGCCGGAAGGTCACGAGCGTGAGGACATTCGGGGCAAGAAGCTCCGCGTCGAGTACACGATTCACATCGCAGAGCGCATCACGCCATGCACGCCCGCTGAACTTATGGAGCGGTTTTCGCTGGCATCCGAAGATGTGCTCCGCGAGCAGATCCGCCTGGCGCTGGAGCAGCAGCGAGATTCGCAGCAAGCGGCCGCCATGCGGGAGCAGGCCTCCAAACTCGCGTCCGAAGCCGTCGATATGGAACTTCCAGAGCGACTCTCCGAGCGGCAGATTGTCGCCGATCTGGAGCGTGTTCGAATGGAACTCATGCAGCACGGCATGGATGCGGATGAAATCGAAGTCAAGTTGGCAGAAGTCCGCGATCGCTCAGCCGACCAGACGCGGGCAAACCTCAAGCGTTGGTTCCTGCTGGAGCGCATCGCCAACGAGGAAGAGATTCAGGTCAGCGAGCAGGAAATCAACGGCCGCATCGCGACCATGGCAATGCAACAGCAGGTCCGTCCAGACGTCCTTCGGGCCGAACTGGTCAAGGCCGATCGCATCATGGCGCTCGCCCGATCCATTCGCGAGAACAAGGCTGCGGACCATCTCGTCTCGCTCACGTCCGTGACAGACATGCCGGTAGACGAGTGGAACAAGAAGGTCGAGAAGGAGAAGGCCGCCGCGGCATCATGAACGCCGCGCTGCCTGTGACTTCGGCGGCCTCAGAACACGCCGCGCGAGACCTGACCCCGATCCTGGTCCCGAGTCTGATACTGGTCGCCATCATTCTGATCTCGTGGGGTGTACTCGTGGCGGTCAGGCGAACCGTGCGCTCCAACGCCAGTACCCATGGTGCCGCATTCACGCTGCAGGATCTGAGACGCCTCCGCGACCAGGGCGCGTTGTCCGAAGAGGAGTTTGAACGTGCTCGCCAGACACTGCTCACATCGAACGACCGAAACGGACCGGCGAATTCGGCCTGAGTCGCCCGTTCTGGAGGGATTCTGCGGGAATCCGCCGGAATTGATGGCATGATGACACCGCAGCGATCGAACGGCGATCGTTACACTCCGGACCGGGTTGCCGCGTCCGTGCGGCAGTCGTGCAGGAAGAAAAGCCACATGCCTTCGGCACATGACAATGACCAACCAGTCCGGGACCTGGCTCGGATGCTCGCGGGGGACGCCATCAACTCGGGCGGCGGCGACGCCGGATCGGGCGATGGTGATCCTCCAAACGGCCCACCCTCGGGAGGCGAAGCGGGCGGCGACGATGGCGGGTTCCGGGGCCGGCGTGTCACCACATGCTCGTTCTGCGGCAAGACGTCGCGTGAAGTCGGCCCCATGGTCGAAGGCCCCAGCGACATCTATATCTGCTCGAATTGCACCGATCTGTGCCAGAACATCTTTCGGCAGGAGAAACGAAGGCTCAGTACCAGCCAGCCGTTGT
>CAZSSV010000198.1:0-4934 GCA_964609425.1 uncultured Isosphaeraceae bacterium
ATCGCGAAGCCGGATGATGCGTTGTGATCGCTCGGCGGTCTCCTCGTCGTGCGTCACCATGACGATGGTCCGACCTTCGGCGTGCAGGTCGTCGAGGAGACGCAAGATGGTCCCGCCCGTGGCAGAGTCGAGGTTTCCGGTTGGCTCATCGGCCAGAAGCAAGGGTGGGTCGCCGACCAGCGCCCGGGCGATCGCGACGCGTTGCTGCTGCCCGCCGGAGAGTTGGCTCGGGCGATGGGTGAGTCGGTCTGAGAGTTCGACTCGCTCAAGCACGGCGCGGGCTCGTGCGTGACGTTCGGCGCGCGGAACGCTCTGGTAGAAGAGCGGAACCTCGACGTTCTCGACGATGGTCAACTCCGGAATGAGGTTGAAGGACTGGAAGATGAACCCGATGCGCTGTCCGCGAATCTCGCTGAGTGCCGTGTCGTTCATATCAGACACATCCTGGCCAGCCAATCGATACACGCCCTCGGTGGGGCGGTCGAGGCACCCGAGAATGTTCATGAGCGTGCTCTTTCCAGAGCCACTTTGGCCCATGATGCAGACGTATCGGCCGTGCTCAATGGTCAGATTCAACCCTTGGAGCGCAGCGACAAGCACCGTGCCGTCCGGCCGGTGGTACGCTCGGTGCAGGTCTTCAATCTCGATGATTGCGCTGGACTGATCCGCCATGGGGGAGATCATACGGCAGGGCGGTACACTGCCCGGGATGAGCGAGCCTACGCCGCAGGACTTCAAGGAAGCAACCAGCGATCATGACCTCGTCCCTGTGACGCGGCGTGTGCTGTCCGATCACCTGACCCCGGTGCTTGCGTACCGGCGACTGGTGCACGGTGACTCGCGAACCGATACGAGTTTCCTGCTCGAGTCGGTCGAGGTTGGTGGCTCGGTCGGCCGGTACAGCATTGTCGCGGCGCAGCCTGCCATGGAGGTGACCGCACGCCGCCATGAGGTGGAAGTCGTCGATCATCGGGACGGGGCACGCCGCTGCACCACCGTCGCAGACCCGCTGGAGCGGCTCCGCGCCCTGACGGCGGGGATCCGCGTGGCACCATCGAGTTCGGACGTCTTCCAGGGCGGCTGGGCCGGGTGGCTCGGCTACGACAGCGTGCGATGGCTCGAGCCGGAGTCGCTCCCGGAGTCGCGCGCGCCGCAGGACGATCGCGATCTGCCCGATCTTCACTTTGGCCTGTACGACACGGTCGTGGTGTTCGACCACGTCGACAAGACGATGGCGGTGACCTGTTGGGCAGATCTTCGCCAGGCTGAGCCCGATGCGGCCTGGCAGGCGGCGCATGCTGCAGTCGATGCCGTCATCGCACGGCTCTCTGTGGACTCTGTGACGCTTCCCCCCGGGCGGGTGGATCTGGACGCACCCGACGACGGTGGGCTGCCGGGCACGCCCACCACCGAGCGGTCCGACTTTGAGTCGGCTGTTCAGCAATGCATCGAGTACATCCGGGCCGGTGACATCTTTCAGGTCGTTCCCTCGCAGCGTTTCGATCGCGTCAGCGACGTGGACCCGTTTGATGTGTATCGCGCGCTTCGCGTCGTGAACCCCAGCCCCTACATGATCTACATGCAGTCGCCCGACGTCGTACTCGTTGCCTCAAGCCCGGAAATCCTCTGCCGCGTTCACCGGGGGTGCGTGACCAGTCGCCCGCTCGCCGGAACGCGCATGCGTGGCCGCGACGATGCGGCAGACCAGGCCCTTGAGCAGGATCTTCGCTCAGACGCCAAGGAGTGCGCCGAGCACGCCATGCTTGTTGATCTTGCTCGCAATGACATTGGCACCGTGTGTGACTCGGGAAGCGTGACTGTAGACCGGTTGATGGACGTTGAGCGGTACAGCCACGTCATGCACTTGAGTTCAACGGTGACAGGCAGGCTCTCCGACTCCATGGACTGCTGGGATGCGCTGCGGCGATCGCTCCCGGTCGGCACCGTCAGCGGGGCCCCGAAGATACGGGCGATGCAAATCATCGACGAACTTGAGCCGCACCGGCGAGGCCCGTACGCCGGTGGCATCGGATGTGTGTCGTTCCAGGGTGATCTCGACATCGCCATCGCGCTGCGGACCATCGTCGTGCCGGCGTCGCACCCCGGGCCACCCTGGACCTACCACCTGCAGGCCGGGGCGGGCGTGGTCTTGGACTCGATTCCGGCGTCGGAGTATGAAGAGACGGTCAACAAGGCCGCCGCGCTCGGCCGAGCCATCGACCTTGCCGAAGCAGCCGTCTCGCTAGGATCGCGGTAGCAGGTTGCCGAGCTCGGCCACATGTGCCCGGATTCCCTCCATGCCGCGATCCAGGGGAACACCGAGGTTGGACGCAACGGTGTCGGTTGTAAACATGTTCGCGGGGGCGTCCGGGCTGGTGTCGTCGATGGTGACCTGGACACCTTCCTGCTCGCACACCAGTCTCGCCCAGTCGCACCACCGCGCGTAGCAGTCTGCGAGGTGGTACACGCCGCAGTCCGCGGCCGCGCCGCCAGCGACGATGGACTGCGCAACGTCATCGACATGGACGAACTTGCCGCCGCCACGTCGGGTGAAGTCCTTGCCGTCGCGAACCTGCTCGATGATCGTGGCACCGATCGATCGGTGGAGATTCGGATCGATCCCATAGACTGCCGCGGGGCGGATGACGGTGAATCGCAGGTTCCGCGTGGTGTGGAGCGACCACAGATGCGCCTCCACAGCAGCCTTGCAGGCGCCGTACAGGCTGCCGGGCCGCGTCGGATGCGTGTCGTCGATGCGTCCACTCCACTGCGGCAGCATGTGGTGGTGGACCGCGACCGAACTGACGTAGACGACCGGGATGTCCCGGTGGGCTGCGAGATCGAGCAGTTCAATCGATGCCGCAATATTGACATCCAGGTGACGTGCCAGCTCGCCGCCACGCGCCGCTTGCCAGTCGACGGCGTTGTGAACCAGAAGTTCCACGCCGTCCAGCAGAGGCTCGTGCCACGCCCGGCTCGCCAGATCACCGGTCACGAACTCATCGACGTACGCTGCGACGTGGTCGCGTTTGGATGTCGCTCGGGCAAGTCCTCGGACAGGTCGCCCGCCTGCTGCGAATTGGGCGGCCGTCGCGCCGCCGATGAAACCAGTCACGCCCGTCAATGCGATCATGGCGGCAGCCTAGCAGGCCGATCGGAGGGCAACGCGGAGGCGTGTCGGCGTGCCGGTTCGGAACCGAGAGTAGAATCGGGCCAGCCTGCATGAAGCCGACACGAGGAATTCGAAGGGTTCTGATCGCCCTGGCTTGCTTCGCGGTGGTGGCGGTCATCGCACTGCTCGTGATAGCCGTGCGGCCATCGACGATGACGTGGTGGATCGAATCGAGGCTCGGGGTGATGACCGGTGGCGATGTTCGCATCGATGACATCGCGTGGCTCGATGGCATGGACATCCAGTTGGACGGCGTGTCCATTCGGGTGCCGGGCGTCGAAGGTCCCGCCGGCCAGGTCATCTGGGTCGAACGCATGCGGGTGCACTGGTCCCGCGGCGCTGGCGGGTTTCAGGTTGATGAGTTGGTCGTCGATGATGCGGTGCTGCGACTCATCGAGCAGCATGCGTGGGGGTTGACGATCGGTGGTCTCACGCCGGGGACCGTCGAGGGAGGCGGTCCGGTTCCGCGTGTGCGTATGCAATCGCTCCGAGTGGAGAGTGGATGGATGACCGGCGGCCGCATGGTTCGTTCGGGAGATGCCATTTTTGTGGGGGCTGTCGAGCCGATGTCGGACGGCTCGGGAGGCGCGGTCTTCGTGCTGCGGGAGGAGCAGGGCAACGCGAGCTTTGCTGGGGGCATCAGCGCCGATCGCAATCGGCTCGAAGTGGTGGCGGAGGGCGTCTCACTCGGCGAGAAGTCGCAGGAGTTGGTGCCCTTTCGCCGCGTTCGGAGCATGGCCAGGAGACTCGGGCTGGAAGGCGAAGTCGATTTGAGCGTGACGCTCGACCGAGATGCGCCGCCCAGCGCATCATTGTGGCTCGACGACGTGTCCCTCAGGCTTGATCCGGAGGCATTGCACTTGCGTGAAGCGCAGGAAAGCGGGCCATTCTGGAATGTGTTTCAGGATGGGCGTGCCAGTTCGGAAGGGCTGACGCCGCCCCGACTCGTGGCATCGTCGGGCTACGTCGAATTCGTGGGCGACACACTGCGTATCAATGGCCTTGTCGGGCGGCTGGAAGCAGGCGGCGACTGGGATCAGTCGGTCGATGTGCCGTACCGCGTCGATCTGGAAATCACGGAGTTGCCAGACGTGGGGTTTGACTCTGACCTTGAGGCGCTGGAGTCTGCGTTCTCCAGGGCACCGTTTGCGCTTGATGTTCGATCGTCCGGAACCGTACGGTTGGAGCAGGGCGGCCGAGTCATCGTGCCTTCGGAGGCTGCTCGCATCCTGGAGCTGTTTCAGGTTCGGCAGTGCGACGTCGATCTGATGGAGATCGCGTTCCACCGCGATGAAACCGGAGGGCCGGTGGACATCGTGGGCACCATGCACTTGCTCAACGGCCTTGGCTCGTACGCCAAGTTTCCGTATCCACTGCATGGGCTTCACGCGGCCATCGGGCTCGAGGGTGGTGACATTGTCGTCCGCCGGTTGGGGGCACGCGGAAGTGGCCAGGCGACGGTCTCGATCACCGGTCGGGTCGAGGCCTCCCGCGGGGAGGATCTCGAAGTCGGCATTCACGCGTGGAACGTCCCGCTCGACTCCATACTTCTGCAGGCGCTGCCTCCACGAGCGAGCGGGACACTTCGGGACGTCTTCAGCCGTGAGCACGTCGACACGCCCGCGATCGACGGAGCGGCCCATCAACATGTTGGACTTGACCTCGTCGTGCGGCAGGACGCACATGATCTGGTCATCGGAGGGGAGATCCCGTTCGAGCGGCTGGATATGACCTGGAGCGAGTTCCCTGTGCCGCTGAAGCT
>CAZSSV010000199.1:0-4899 GCA_964609425.1 uncultured Isosphaeraceae bacterium
GATCGAGAAGCTGACGAGCGATCTTCAGTTGATGACCGGCCGGAAGGTGTCGGTCAAGACGGTGGAGATCCGCAGCCCTGACACCGATGCGACGCTCGTCGCTGAGGCGATCGCGGAGCAGATGAAGAAGCGGTCCAACTTCCGCCGCCTGCTCAAGCAGCGTTGCGAGTCTGCGATGCAGGCTGGAGCCAAAGGGGTTCGCATTCAAGTCTCGGGCCGCCTTGGCGGTGCAGAGATGTCGCGGAAGTTCGTGACCCGTGAGGGGTCCATTCCGTTGTCGACGCTGCAGGCCAATGTGGATTACGCAAGCGTCACGAGCTTTACCACCTACGGCGCGATTGGCGTCAAGGTCTGGATCTATAAGGGCATGTTCACCGACGCCGAAGAGGATCAAACCCAATCCAAGGCTGCCGGTGCTCGTGCACGAGCGAGAGGTCGCCGCTGAGCCCTGCTCGGCAGTGAGGAGAACGTCCGATGCCACGGATGCCGAAACGAGTCAAGTTCCGCAAGCAGATGCGCGGCAAGTTGCAGGCCAAAGCCGGCCGCGGCAACTACGTTGCCTTCGGTGAATACGGCCTGCAGGCCCTCGAGCCGCACTGGATCAGTGCCCGGCAGATCGAGGCCGGCCGAATTGCTGCGCAGCACTATCTGCGTCGCGAGGGAAAGGTCACGATCCGAATCTTCCCTGACAAGCCCATTTCCAAGAAGCCACTCGAAACGCGGATGGGTAAGGGCAAGGCGGATGTCGATTACTGGGCTGCGCGTGTTCGCGCCGGCACGGTGTTGTTCGAGATCTCGGGCGTATCCGAAGACATGGCGAGGGCCGCAATGGCTCGCGTCGCACGCAAGATGCCGATTCGTTGCCGGTTCGTCGGCAAGAGGCTTTCGGTCTGACCTGGAGGCGATGAGCAGATGACACCCAATGAAGTCAGAAAACTCGGGGATGATGAGATCGATATCGAGGTCGCGAGCCTCCGTCGTCGTCTTTTCGACCTTCGGTGCCAGTTGGTGACCGAAAAGATTCAGCACACATCGCAGTTTGGCGACGTCAAGCGTGACATCGCTCGTCTGCTGACCGAAAAACGTGCCCGGCAGATTGTCGCGGCTGGAGGCGAATGACGTGAGCCACCTCAAAGACATCAAGGTTTCAGACAACGCGCTGCGACGTATCGGCGTGGTTGCTGCGGCCAAGCGGGACAAGACGTGCCGCGTTTCGATCGACTATCTGACCCGGCATCCGAAGTACGGCAAGTACATCCGCCAGCGGACCGTCCTTCACGTGCATGACGAGGACAACACGGCCAAGGTCGGTGACCGCGTTGAGATTGCCGAGTGCCGCCCCATCTCCAAGACCAAGTCGTGGGTTTTGCTTCGCGTTGTCGAGCAGGCCCCGCCAACCGAGTGAACCTCCTGGAACAGGACACAGAACGATGATCCAGAAAGAATCCAGAGTCGAGGTCGCGGACAACAGCGGCGCCAAAGTCGTGAGCGTGATCGGTGTGCTTGGCGGCACGACGGCGCGCGGTCGGCACTCTCGCCGGACTGCCGGTGTGGGCGACCAGGTCGTCTGCTCGGTGAAGAAGTCTCTTCCGAACTCTGCGGTCAAGCAGGGGGACATTGTTCGTGCGGTGATCGTGCGGACGAAGTATCCGACTCGTCGCAAGGACGGGTCATACGTGCGGTTCGACTCGAATGCGTGCGTGCTCATCAAGGAAGGCAACCCCGCCGGCACCCGGATCTTCGGTGCGGTTGCCCGAGAACTTCGCGAGAAGAACTACATGAAGATCGTCTCGCTTGCTTCGGAGGTGATCTGACCATGGCCAGGCACGTACGCAAAGGTGATTCGGTCGTGGTGACGGCCGGGAACGATCGAGGCAAGGTCGGCGAGATTCTCCGGGTCATCCCCGAGGAGAATCGGGTTGTGGTGCAGGGTGTGAACATTCGCGTTCGCCACCTCAAGCCGACGCAGCAGAATCCCAAGGGCGGCCTTCTTCGCAAGGAGATGCCGATCCACATCAGCAATGTCAGCCCGGTCGTCGAAGGTCGCGGCAGCCGCGTTCGATTCGAGACGCGGGAGGACGGATCGAAAGTCCGGGTCGCCGTTCGTGGTGGCAAGGAACTCTCGGTTTTGCGAGGGCCCAGGCAGGGCTGAGCCCCGCGAGGAGTGATTGAAGATGGTTGCCGAAACACAAGCAATGCCGAGGCTCAGACAGCAGTACGACGAGGTTGTCGTTCCGAAGCTGCGGGAAGAGTTCTCGCTGAAGAATCCGAACGCGATGCCGCGGATGAGCAAGGTGCTTGTCAACAGCGGCGTCGGGCGGTTTCTCGAGAATCAAAAGCTCAAGCCGGAGATCCGTGACACGGTCATCGACACGCTTACGACCATCACCGGGCAGAAGCCGATCATGGTGCTCGCCAAGCGGTCAGTGGCGAACTTCAAGGTTCGCGAAGGGGCCCCATCGGCCTTCGTCGTCACGCTTCGCAGCGCCCGAATGTGGCACTTCGTCGACCGGCTCATGAACCTGGCGATGCCTCGAATCAAGGACTTTCGGGGTGTGAAGGACACGGCGTTCGACCAGGCCGGCAACTACTCGATGGGGTTGACCGAGCAGGCCGTGTGGCCGGAAATCAATATGGCCCGTGTGAGTTTCACACACGGCATGAACATCAACATCTGCTTCGAGCAGTCCAGTCCGGAGATGAGCCGCTTCATCCTCCGTGAACTCGGAATGCCCTTCGCCCGGAAGGACGCCTGAACATGGCCAGCAAACGTGTATTCGCCAGAATGAACAAGGAACCGAAGTTCTCGACACGCAAGCGGAACCGGTGTCTTCTCACCGGTCGCAGCCGCGGCGTGTACCGGAAGTTCGGAGTCAGCCGGATCATGCTTCGCCAGCTTGCGCTGGAGGGCAAGATTCCCGGAATGCGGAAGGCCAGTTGGTGAGGAGCAGGGCCTACGGGCCTCTGGAGTGATTCAATGTCGCAACAAGATTTGACAGCCGACATGTTGACCAGAATTCGGAACGCCGTGCGTAATCACGCGACCGATGTCATCTGTCTGGACAATCGTCTGAACCGCGGTGTCGCCCAGGTTCTTCAGGACGAGGGGTACATCGATGGTTGGGATACCGAGCAGGTCGGTGCCCGGACGCACCTCCGGGTGCGTCTGAAGTACGGCCCGAGAGGCGAAGACATCATTCGCGAGATTCGCCGGGTGTCCAAGCCGGGATGTCGTGTGTACGCGGGTGTTTCGGACATTCCGCGTCCAATGCAGGGATTGGGAACGGCGATCGTTTCCACGAGTTCGGGTGTCATGAGCGATCGGCGTGCTCGCGTCGAGCGAGTGGGTGGCGAAGTTGTCGCCATCGTGAACTGATCGTGGTGAGTGTGAGGTAGGTAGAAATGTCTCGAATCGGTAAGAAACCAATTGAAGTGCCGGGTGGCGTCAAGGTCGACGTGAAGCCGGGCGATCGCCAGATTGGCGTCAGCGGCCCGAAGGGCTCGCTTGACTACACATGGCACGACGACATCGAAGTCGCATTCGATGAGGATGCCAAAACGATCAGTTGCTGCGTCCGAGGCGATCGCAGCGGTGAGCGTGCAGCTCGCGCGCAGTGGGGTACCACGCGGAGCCGGATCCAGAACATGGTGACGGGTGTTTCGCAGGGGTACACCAAAGTGCTGAACATTGTCGGCGTGGGTTGGAATGCCAAGCCCATGGGCAAGACGCTCCAACTGAACGTGGGCTACTGCCATCCAGTTGATCTGGCACCCCCCGCCGGAGTCGAGTTCGCGGTGGATGGCGGGACCAAGATCACGATCACCGGGTCCGACAAGCACGCGGTCGGTCAGTTCGCGGCCAATGTCCGCGATCAGCGGCGTCCCGAGCCGTACAACGGCAAGGGCATCATCTACGAGGGTGAGATCGTCATCCGCAAGCAGGGCAAGGTGTTCGGAGCCTGATCCTTCCTACGAGGGAGCAATCGTCATGAAAAGAAACGTACAGAGGATCACGCGTCGTGTTCGCCGGAAGAAGGGCCTCCGGAGCCGCCTCATGGGCAGCCCGGATCGACCCCGTCTGACGGTGTTCCGCAGCGCCAAGCACATCTACGCCCAGGTCATCGATGACCTGAGCGGAAAGACGCTTGCCGCGGCTTCCACGACTGAGAAGGAGACCAGAGGAAGCGGTGGCAATGTCGCCGCCGCAACCGAGGTCGGTAAGCGGATCGGAGCGCGGGCGGCGGCGGCCGGGGTCACCGCCGTGGTTTTCGATCGAAACGGTTTCAAGTATCACGGTCGGGTCAAGGGCCTGGCCGACGGTGCCCGCGAGGGCGGGTTGAAGTTCTGAGCCGGAGCTCCGGCAGGCAGGTACAGGTCAATGGCTGAATTTCTCGAAGGATCAGGCGGAGTCGAGTCGACCACGGTCGGCGTTTTCCGCACGGCGGCAACCGTCAAGGGTGGCCGGCGTTTCAGTTTCTCCTCGCTCGTGGTCGTGGGTGACCGCAATGGTCGCGTCGGTGCCGGGTACGGCAAGGCGAATCAGGTACCCCCGGCGATCGAGAAGGCGCAGAAGATCGCGAAGCGAAACATGCGGCCGTATCCCATGCAGGGTCGCACGATTCCGCACGAAGTCGAGGGTCGATTCGGCGCATGTCGAGTTCGGCTCGTACCGGCATCTCCGGGTACAGGTGTCATTGCGGGTGCCTCGGTTCGTGCCGTGCTCGAAATGTTCGGGCTTCAAGACTGCCTGTCCAAGTCATTCGGGTCCAACAACCCGAAGAACCTGGTCAAGGCCGTGATTGACGGTTTGTCGCAACTGCAGAGCAAGGAGGACGTCGAACGTCTTCGTGGCGTCACGCTCGGCAACACCGCTGTCGAGGACATTGTCGCTCGTGGCTC
>CAZSSV010000200.1:0-4899 GCA_964609425.1 uncultured Isosphaeraceae bacterium
GTACCGTGCTTCGGGGACGTGGCAGGGTTGGTGGCCCATCGCCTCCAGCACGCTCGACTCCTTGAGCGCCCCGGATGAACAGGCAGAACCCGCCGACGCGTCCAAGCCACGCTCGGACAGCACCAGCAACAGCAGTTCCGCTTCGATGTTCGGAAAGCCGATGCTCGACGTCGACCACATGCGAGCCGCATCGCCGCCATTGATGCACACTCCCGGCACCGCCTCGGCCACGGCCCGCTCAAAGCCCGCTTGCAGGGGCGGCATGGATTCGTGAGCACCCGAATCGAGCCACGCCCGCGCCTCCTCGGCCGCGACACCAAGCCCGATGATCGCGGGCACGTTTTCCGTGCCGCCTCGCCTTCCACGCTCCTGGCCCCCACCGACCACCAACGGTGAGACGTGCGCGCCATGACGCGCCCACAGGACGCCCGTGCCCTTGGGCCCGTGAAACTTGTGCCCTGCGAAACTCATCATCGTCAATGGAACCGCTTGGACATCGACGGGCATCTTGCCGACCCACTGCGTCGCGTCGGAGTGCATGGGTACGCCAAATCGCTCGCAGATCGCCGCCAGTTCTGGGACTGGCTGAATGACGCCGGTCTCGTTGTTCGCCCACATCACGGACACGAGCGCCACCTCGGATCCTCGGTCCCGCAAGACGTCGATCAGCGCCTCTGGCTCGACGCACCCCGCATCAGAGTGCGGCAGTTGAATCGACTCCACACCTTCCCGCTCCAGCGCAGACAGAAACTCCCGCACGGCCGAGTGCTCGACACCGCTTGTCACAACCAGTCGCTTGCCTGGAGCCGCATCCACCGCCGAGCGGATGGCGGTGTTGACCGACTCGCCGCCGCCGGACGCAAAGCCAATCTCACCGGCCGCCGCGCCGATCAACCCTGCAACCTGGCCCCGAGCCTGCTCGACCCGTCTTCTGGCCAATTGCCCTGTGCGATGAATGCTCGAAGGGTTCCCCCACGCGTTCTCCCACGCGTCCAGAACCGCCGCCGAGACAGCCTTCGACTGTCGCGTGGTCGCGTTGTGATCCAGATAGAGCGGCTCGTGCCCATCGTTCATGCAGCGATTCTCCCATCGCGGCCCGCTCGGGGCGCAGCCCACCCAGTGTACGGCCCGAACTCCGATCGAGGCCCCAAACGTCACTGACCCAGACCGCCGCAGCCCTCTACAGACACTCCACGCACTCGCACGCCAAGCAGAAAGGCCCCGGCGATGCCGAGGCCCTTCAATGCATGTCATGCGGCTGAGAGGAGTCGAACCTCCACGGGATATTACTCCCACTAGAACCTGAATCTAGCGCGTCTGCCAATTCCGCCACAGCCGCGGCGAAGGGGCGGAGTATAGCGGTCTCGTGGCTGGACCTTCCCCCAACACGGCGTGGAATTGCAATCGGTGGTGCGTTGGAGGGCGGTCAATGACTGCGGCAGGACCACGCCCCCAACCCGGCAACGGACGAACACGGCCAAGACGGGCAACACGTTCGAAGCGCAGGCCTTGGAGGGCGTGCCCTCCAAGGCCTGCGTCTCAGTTTCAGGGTGTGTCCTCCGCCGCGGTCGTTCGGTCAGGACGCAGCCGTCTCGGCCGCTTCCGCGTCCGGCGTACCCGCATCGGGCGATGCGGCGGCCTCGACGACACCACGGCTGACGAGCACCTTCTTGTGCAACTCGGCAAACAGTTCAGGGTGCTCCGCCAGGTACGCCTTCGAGTTTTCGCGCCCTTGCCCGAGCCGCATCTCACCGTAGCTGAACCAAGCCCCGGACTTCTTGACGTGCCCATCCGCGACAGCCAAGTCGAGCAAGTCGCCCGTCGCGCTGATGCCCTCGTTGAACATGATGTCGAACTCAGCATCACGGAATGGCGGTGCGATCTTGTTCTTGACGACCCGTGTTCGCACGCGATTGCCGACGTTCTGATCGCCATCCTTGATGGCACCGATGCGGCGAATGTCGATGCGGACCGAAGAGTAGAACTTCAAAGCCCGCCCGCCGGGAGTTGTCTCGGGGCTTCCAAACATCACACCGATCTTCTCACGCAACTGGTTGATGAAAATGACCACGCAACTGCTCTTGGCGATCGCACCGGTCAGTTTGCGGAGTGCCTGACTCATCAGTCGCGCCTGCAGACCGACGTGGCTGTCTCCCATTTCACCCTCGATCTCCGCCCGCGGAATGAGCGCCGCGACCGAGTCGATGATGATGACGTCGAGCGCGTTGGAGCGGACCAGCATCTCGCAGATCTCCAGCGCCTGCTCACCCGTGTCCGGCTGGGAGACGAGCAGCGAGTCGAGATTGACACCCAGCCGCTTCGCCCAGGTGGGGTCGAGCGCGTGCTCCGCGTCGATCATCGCCGCGGTGCCACCCTGCTTCTGAGCGTTGGCCGCAATCGTCAAAGCGAGCGTCGTCTTGCCCGACGACTCCGGGCCGAAGATCTCCACCACCCGGCCCTTGGGAACACCCCGCCCGCCAAGTGCAAGATCGAGGCTGAGCGTACCGGTCGGAACACCCTCGACGGCACGCCGCCGATCACCGTCGAGCCGCATGATCGAACCCGTGCCGAAGGCCGTATCGATCTGTGAAATCGCCCGGTCCAAGGCATCGACCCTGGCCTTCTCTTCTGTGACTGCTGCCGGCTTTCGTGCCATCGTCCCTGCTGCCTTTCCGTCCTGTAGACGCCCTGTGGAACCGTTGCGAACGGTACCACGACCGCCGCCTGCTGCCGTCTTCGTTGCCTTCTTTCGGGGCCGACTGGCCGTTGCCTTCACCATCTGAGCATCCTTTCATCGGTGGCGGCGGTCGCTTGGAGTCTTGCCATGTGCGGTGCACTGGCGGCCGCCGAATGTTCGTATTCTGTCAGGGGTGGAATCCTGCCAGAACTCATCGGCGGCCGCAAGGGATGTTCGGGAGATTTTCGGTATCTTTTTTCGGTCTTTGTTCGGGTCTGCCGAACGGAACCCCCTACGCCACCGGCGGGGCCTCCCAGTACGGTGTCGGCGGTGTCCACTCCGAGAGGTCCAAGCCGGCGAAATAGGCGATGGTCGCCTCCAGGCCCTCACGCAGGCCAACAGTGGGCGTCCAGCCGAGTTTCGCCTTGGCCAGCGAGATGTCCGGACACCGGCGGACGGGGTCATCGGGAGGCAACGGCTTTCGTACGAGTTGGGAGGACGAGCCGGTCAGTTCGATGACGTGCTCGGCCAGGTCCAGAATCGTTCGCTCGTGCGGATTGCCGAGGTTGACCGGCCCCGTGAAGTCGTCCGTGTTCATCAATCGGATGAACCCGTCGATGAGGTCTGTGACGAAGCAGAAGGACCGGGTCTGATCACCTTCCCCGAAGATGGTGATGTCTTCTCCGGCAAGCGCCTGCCGAATGAAATTGCTGACCACCCTGCCGTCGAACGGGTGCATGTTGGGGCCGAACGTGTTGAAGATGCGCGCGACCCGAATCTCAATGCCATGCTCGCGGTGATAGTCAAAAAACAACGTCTCCGCCGCCCGCTTGCCTTCGTCGTAGCACGCGCGGCGGCCAATGGGGTTGACATTGCCTCGGTACGACTCAACCTGCGGCGAAATCTCGGGGTCGCCGTAGATTTCACTGGTGGACGCCTGGAAGATCCGCGCCCCGGTCTTCCTCGCCATGCCGAGCATGTTGATGACACCCATCACCGACGTCTTGACCGTCCGAACAGGGTTGTACTGGTAGTGGCCGGGTGCCGCCGGGCAGGCCAGGTTGTAGATCTGGTCCACGTCTTCAACAAAGACCGGATCGACGATGTCGTGGCGGATCAGTTCAAAGTCCGGGCGGCCCAGAAAGGGTTCGATGGTTCGTTCGCTGCTCGTGAAGAAGTTGTCGATGCAGGTGACGTGGTGCCCCTCATCCAGGAGCCTTGCCGTCAAATGGGACCCGAGGAACCCACCTCCGCCCGTTACCACGATTCGCTTCGACACGTCTGGTCACCTCTTCTGAACACCTCGATCCAAAGTCGCGGCAGCCTATCAGATGCGTCCACGCACCTGCAGGTGGCGAGGAACCTGCAATGTGGGCATCATTGGCGACATGCGTACACCCGCAGTCACGACACGCCTGGGAGTCGGCGCGATGACCGGCACCAGCCTCGACGGGATCGACGCTGCTCTGGTACGGGTGAGCGGGCGCGGGCGCGCCCTCACTGCTGAAGTCCTGAGCCACGCATCCGCCGCGCTGGGCCCGGCGTCCGACATCCTGGTCGCGCTCTGCCGGGGCGAGCCGGTCACAGGTGCGAAGATCGCGGAAGCCAGGACCGCGTTGTCTCAACGGACCGCCGAGGTCATGGCCGACGCCGCCGGCACAGCCACACTGGACTTCGCCGCCGTACACGGCCAGACCGTCTTTCACGCGGCCCCTGTCTCGTGGCAGGTGATCGACGCGGCACACATCGCCCACGCGCTTGGCTGCCCCACCGCATGTGATCTGAGGGGAGGCGACCTGGCCGCGGGCGGCGAAGGTGCGCCGGTCACACCGCTTGCCGATCTCATACTGTTTGGAAGCTCCCACCCCCGCGCCATCGTGAATCTGGGCGGCTTTTGCAATGTCACGTGGCTTCCCGGCCGCGGCGAAACCGAGATCGGTGGTCGTGACATCTGCTCATGCAATCACCTCCTGAATGCCGCGGCCCGCTCAAGACTCGGTCTGCCCTATGACGATCGTGGCCTCGTGGCCGCGGCGGGAAGCATCGATGCCGAGCTCCTTCCCCAACTCATCGGGCTACTCGAAGCACCAGCTGCCTCCGGCCGAAGTCTGGGAACCGGGGACGAGTGCGGTCATTGGATCGACGCCCACGCCCGTGGGAGCACTCCGACACCGACCCTGCTCGCCACGCTCGCAGCAGCAATCGGCGCGGTCATCGGACGG
>CAZSSV010000201.1:0-4896 GCA_964609425.1 uncultured Isosphaeraceae bacterium
GGGGGTCGATGTCAGGTCGCCAGAGACGGCACTTCCAACGAGCCCTACAAGCAGCAGTACGGCGCCGCACATGCCGGCCACCAGGGTACCGGGCACCACCAGCAACTCGACAGCGATCAGGGCGATGCCCACCAGAACGGCTGCGAGATCCCACCAGGATGCCAGACCGATGAGCAATGGCGCTCCAACCAGAACCGCCAGGGCCACGATGGCGCCGATGCCGAACCAGCCAGTTCCTGGAAGGGTCAGCTCGACCAGAACGCACACGACGAAGATCGCGATGAACGCCACCCGGACCGGCCAAGAGAGCATGACCTGGACCAGCGACTCGGACCACCGAGGCTCCAGTCGGACGAGTTGTTCGGCGCCGAAAAACGCCATGACCTCCTCGTCGCCGGCGAGCGTGCCCACCGAAAGACCATAGGCCTGGGCTTGATGGGGCTTGAGCGTGAGCAGGCGATCACTGGAGACGACCTGCCCGAGCACTTCGAACCTTTCGGCATCCTCGGCGGTCAGCGGCTGGCGGACTGGTGGCAGCAGCGGTGCCGATGCAATGTCCGTCGGCGCTGCGCCGGGCGGCTCGTTGCCGGTCAGGAATGTGAGCAAGGGGCTGACGACCAGAGGAGTGCCGCTCGCGGGCGGTGTGACGGGCGTGAGGGACTCGGGAGGGGGCGATCCAAAGACCGCCTCGTACTCGGGTCGATCCACGAAAACGGCCTCGCCTGAGTCTCGATCCTGCAGCAACCAAAGCTCGACCCCGACACTGACGAACGCCTGAACGAGCCGCTCGTCGTAGTGGTGCCGCCTGGCTTCGTCGATGACCTCTGCAAGCAGCGGCGACTCGACCTTGGCTCGCTCTGTGGCAGGGAGTGGGCCGAGCGCCGTAATCGGGGCGGCGTCTCCGAACATGGCATCCGGGGCCGTTACGATTTCCCGTGTGCTGAGCGCAATGATCGTGCCTGCGGAGAAGGCGAACGGGTTGACCCAGGCGACGGTGTTCACCGGAGCCTGCGTTCGGATGACGTTGGTGAGCTCCAGTGTCGCCCCAAGCTCACCGCCTGGTGTGTCCAGTTCAAACACAACAGCGTCGGCGCCCGCGGACTTCGCCGCGTCGAGCCGCTGGCGAACGGACGCCACGGTGACGGCGTCGATTGGGCCGCGAATCGGGATGATCGCGACGGTCGTGGCTTTGCGAAACGCCGGAATGGTCGAGACCGGAGCCTGCACCAGCGAGAGCAAGATGGCGGCAAGCGTGAGCATCATGACGCAGCAAGCCTAGCAGGCGTGCACGCACTGCTCCGCCTCGACGGGCAGATCGGTGGCGAAGCGAGTCCCGCATCGCGCCTGAGGGCCGTGTCTCTTCAGTCGTGCAGCACTTCAAACTCGACGTCGTAGGGATTGATCTCGGACTGGGGCGACCACCGTGTGCTGGAGGCGTCGCCGTCGGAGTCCGTGTGCGTCAGAAGGATGTCGCTGCCCAGGAGGTCCGTCTGATCGCTGATCCAGTCCCCTTCGGCCTCGGCGTCTGCTCTGAACACGTTGTCGGGGAGTTCCATGGTCTGACCGCTGACGTCGTCAACGCTTGTCCACGTCGAGCCGTCCGGGTAGAAGCCGTCGGCCAGGTCATTGTGTCCGTCGGCAAAGACGATGATGCCGCGCCACGCCCCGGGCTTGCCCATGAGATATGCGGAGTTCGACGTTTCGACCGACGCATTGCTGTCACAGTCCACGGCCTCGGGGTTGAGCCGCGTGGCGCAACCGTTCATCGGGCCCCTGGTCCCCAGCACGGCGAAGGCGGAGCTGCCGGTGCGGTCCCACTGGTCACGGCGACGCTCGCCGGCGAGGGGCATGATCGCATACGAGTTGTGCGCGTAGCCGACGCGTTCGCCGGTGAGGTCATTGGAGAAGCCAGGGTCCCATTTGATCGTCGCGCCGTCGGTGTCGATCTGCCCCAGCGTGCCGTACTTGTACGCCTCGTGCGCGTAGACGATGTCGCTGTACTCGTTTGGAGACTCAAGTTGCTCGGGAACGAGCAGGTTCTCCATGATGCAGAGTGAGAGCATGGCGTTGTGTGTGTTCCATCTGGCGTCCTCCCGTCCGCTGCCGGCGACGAATTCGTCGCCAGTGCCGTCGCCGTCGAGGTCCTTCATCTGGCGGCGAACCAGGCCGGGAATGGGATATCCACCGCGATGCGATGCCGCCCAGGACTTCCACGCCATGTTGACGTCGGAGAGCTGCTTACGCTCCTGAGCCTCACGGGCGCTCTTTTGCGCGCCGGCGACAGCGGGAACGATGATCGACATGAGAATGCCCATGATCGCAATGACCACGAGAAGTTCCACCAGTGTGAAGGCATGGGCTCGCGTGCGCATCGTGCGTGTCCGGAGAGAAGGGACGGAGGGATCAGGAACCGAGGAACCGAAAAGACACCGCCGCCCCTGTCGGGGCGACGGTGCGTGAACGCACAGATGAATCACTCGTCGGTGTAATCGAAGGTCAGGTGGGCCTTCAGGAACACGGAGTCGTTGAGGTACTTCCAACTCGTCGGGGTGTTGTGCGGGCAGCCCGCAGCGTTGCCGTCACCGAGGCAGAACTTGTCGTTGGTCGAGTAGGACCCGGACACGTTGCCGTTATTGGTGAAGCAGAGGAAGTTGTCGGCGTTGCCGAAGCCCGAAGTCATGCCCTCGAGGCCGTCGGGGCTCCAACTGTTGGTGAACTCACACTCGAACATATTGTCCGGGACAGCCTTGGCGTAACTGCCGCCGTCCTCGATGCCCGAAGCGTGGAACTTGTACTCGAGGTGGCTTTCCTTCATCTCGACGGTTCCCTGGCTCGTGTACACATGGCCCTGCCACTGGTTGGTGGCGCCGAGTTGCTCGAGCACGGGGGAGAACTTGTAGCCGTCTTCACTGGTGTTGGTGATGCCGTCTGTCAGTTCTGAAGGCCACGCTGCCGAGTCGCCGGAGTCGGTGACCGTTCGGGTGGACAGCAACGCGTGCTCCTCGGAGGAGGGGTTGTCCTCCCAGAGGCGATAGCGATTGCCGGCGAGAAGCTGGTTGGCGTAGGAACCGTGATCGGGGTTCTCGTCGTTGAGCTCGCACGAGAACGTGGTGTCCATATAGCCCTCAGGAGAGTTCTGGACGACGTTGGCATCGTTGCCGGGGTCCCACGCGGTGAAGTCATAGGGGAGCACGTCGCCACTGGCCTCTTCGACTTGTCCCTTGACGCCCGCGTGCGGATTGGAGTCGACGGGGCTGACGCAGTTCTCGGGCCCGATGTACTCCTTCATGATCATGACGGAGTAGAGGTTTTCGGTCGAATCCCACGGCTTGCCTTCAAGGCCTTGGCCGGGCACATATCCGTGGTCCTTGCCACGCTTGACCACGTGGCAACGGGCGACGAGGCTCGGGCGGATGAACCGCGTGTCGTAGTCTTCGGAGGACGTGAGCATGGCGTCTCCGAGCCCCTTCAGCACGACCTTGTCCTGGACGGCGTGGGCGTTTCGGAGGGCCGACGAGACGGCGGGCAGAAGCAGCGCCATCAGCAGGCCGATGATGGCCACGACGATCATCAGTTCGACGATCGTGAAGCCACGGCGGGGGGTTTGGGGGGTGTTCATGACCAAAGGTCTCCTCAAGATGTGAACACGAGTTCTGGGATGTACGGAATAAACGACATGGAACGGGCAAATCAGTCATGGCCGGATCTGGCCATGGAACCACGAACGGGATGGCCCGTGCTCTGGTGAGAGATTCGATGCGAAATCGATCCCGGTTTCGCGTCCTCGCCGAATGTTCAGCGAGATCGCACGGCAACGACCCGAATGCTCACGATGCGACATCGCATCTGAAGCCTCAAAAAGGCCGCACACCGCCCAGCGGGCAGGCTTGCTGGGTTGTCGACCGGGGTGCCGAATGAGGTGCCAGACGCGGTGAGCGGGGAGCCCGCCAGCGCCGAATCGGCGAAATGAGAACGGGAAGGGCCTGATATATATGGACGACGACGCGCCCGGTCCGTCGGTGAACCCGACCTCAAGAGAGTACCGGCTCTCTGGCCGGCGTCAAGCGCAGGACCGGTGACGATCTTTCAGGAGGCCCGTATGAGCCGAATAGCGACACGATTGGCCGATTTGGGCATCGAATTGCCCGATCCGCCCGCACCAGTAGCGGCCTATGTTCCGGTCCGAATCACCGGCCCGTTGGCCTTCGTCAGCGGCCAGATTCCCATGCAGGCGGGGGTCTTGAAGGCTGTCGGCCCCGTTCCGTCGGCGGTCACCACCGAGGCTGCGGCTGAGGCGGCCCGCCTGTACGCGATCAACGGCCTTGCCGCGCTGCAGGCTGCCCTTGGCACGCTCGACCGGGTGCTGGGCGTGGTCCGCGTGGGGGTGTTTGTGGCGTCCGATCCCGAATTCACCGATCAGCCAGCCGTCGCCAATGGCGCCAGCACGCTGCTGGTGGACGTGTTCGGAGAAGCCGGCAGGCATGCGCGGGCCGCCGTGGGGTCGGTGTCGCTGCCGCTTGGCGTATCGGTCGAGGTTGAATTGCTGGTCGAAATCTCGGCGTGAGGAACAGGTCAGCCCAGCGCTGCCACCACCAGGATGATCAACAGGGCCGCATTGAGCACGATGCTCGCCACAAGGACGGGCGAGACGCCACCGGGCGAGGTCGGCTTGCTGCGGAGTTCGACGGGCTCGACTGGTTCGCCGACCTGCACCGCCAGGGTGGCGAGATCGACCTTGGGCTTGGCAAACGTCGGCTCTTCGCCTCGGGAGAGGCTTTCGAGATCGTGCATCAGATCCGCTGCGGTGCGGTACCGCTCCGCTCGATCCTTCGCGAGCCTCCTCTCGCTGCCCTGGCCGAAGCCTGCAGAGAGGGTTGGGGTCACCTGGTCCGGCGG
>CAZSSV010000202.1:0-4859 GCA_964609425.1 uncultured Isosphaeraceae bacterium
CAGTTGGTCGGTCATCCATGTGGGGAGCGCAGCCCAGTGCGTGCCACGGTGCGCGTGCCGCTGGGTGGAGACGTGCCCATCGATCCATCCGACGTTGGTGCACCCACCCATGAACGACTGGCCGCCTCCGTACGCGGTGTCATAGCAGCCGGGCGCATTGACCGGCGCCCGCATGAACTTGTTGACCCCGCCTCGCCTTCCACCGAGGCCGAACATGGCCACGGTTCCGCTCCGCCTGCACTGCTGCAGTGTGAGCTCTCGCGCGCCGTCGAGATTGGGTTTCTGGATGACCAGATCCCACGCGCCCTTCCCACTGTCGCTGCTCGAAGGCATGCGGGCCTCGGCGGCCAGATAGGCGACGTTGTAGTTGTAGCCGGTGACGGGGTCGCCGCTCCAACCGGCATCGATGGGCCCGGCGGTAGGGCACTGGAGCACGCGTGACTCCGACCCACCGTCCGCGAACGACCACAACGCACCCGGTGTCACCACGCCGCCAGCCGATCGAGTCCAGTCCCAGGCTCTGACCATGCCGTTGGTCGCGTCCTGGTCACTTCCATGGAGCAGCCCTGGCGGAAACCGACCATCACGCTGGGCCGCATGGGCCACGGCCGCTCTGGTCATCTGCCTCAGGTTGCTTCGGCAATGCGCCCGCCGCGTCGATGTCGCCGCTGCGTCGAGGGCTGGAATGGCCAACCCCGCGAGGATGCCCAGGACAGCGATCACAACCAGCAGCTCCGTGATGGTCAGGCCACGCTTCACGTCCAGGACTCCAGAACGATGAGCAGGTCATTGACGCCGACGACACCGCTACCGTCGAGATCGGCCGGCCCGCCGGCCTGCCCCCAGTGCGCGATGATCACAAGAAGATCATCGACACCGACCAGGCCATCGCCGGTCAGGTCCGCATCGTGCCACGGTCCTGCATCGACGACAGCGTCGACTTCGGCCGAGAGCCACGCCTCAGGGGCGACGGAGATTCGCACGTAGGTGATGGCATCGAGACCGGTCGGCGCGAGGTCGATGCCCACGCCGCCGGCACTGCCCTGATACAGGGCCACGAGGTCGCTGTATGGCAAGCCCTTGGCGTCGCCCAGCTCGAGCGTGGGGTCGATCGCCCGTGTGGGATCGGTGGGCTCGCTGCCGGGCACGGCGTCGTAGGGGCCGGCGTCCTTCCACGCCAGTGTGGGCCACATGCCGTCGGCTTGCTGGGCTGGAATGGTGTGCCACTGCGAACCATCGGCGCTGACGGCGATGTCGCCACCATCGGCTCCGAAGAGTCCGCCGCAGATGCCCGCCGGCATCGCGGCATCGATGAACCCGGCATTGCCGTACACGATCAGATCCACCCCCCAGAGGTTGGCCGGGTCGTCTGTGACCGGGTCGTCGAACGCGACGATCAACTCGCCGCCAGCCCCGATCGACACGACTTCATCCGGTCGCCATGCAGGCGAGAAGGGTGAGACGACGGTCGTGGTCTCCGTGTCCTCTCCGGTCATGGCCTCCGGCGGCCCGAGGGTGGTGGCTGGGTCGTCGTAGCCGGGCGCAGCGCCGCTGCCCGGATTGAACGACACAACGACGTCGGCAAACGGGTTTGCCGCCGCGCACGATAGGAGAACGGTGAGCAGGTGGCCTGCCATGGCGTGCTCGCATGTGGTCGCTCCAGATCGCGTGGAGCGGCTCCCGAGCCATCCCGCACACGGGCTTGGTTCGGCAGGGCGCGGTCACCGGGAGCTTGGCGAGCGGAGGCTGCCGACCCGGTTCGCGCGGGTCGAGGGGTGCGTCACCGTGGGCGAGGTCTTCCGGCTCCGGGTATCGACCCTGCCATCCCATCCTGAAGCATCAGCCTCAGGGCAGTGACGTGCTGGGCCTTCGGGCAGCATGCCCTCCCGTTACGGCGGCGCGTCCGCGGTGGCCTTTCACCACACTTCCCTTGACGCCACGGTGGCCCGGAGGATAGCAGGACACCCAATCCAAGGCGTTCTGGGGCGTGTACGGCTTGCTCGGTTCCGCCGCCCTGACTATCCTCGCCGCTCCCCGCGTGCCGGCACAGCGTGGGCTCGTGCCGCACCTGACCCTGGAGCCAGATTTCATGCGTATGCATCCTCGACTTGCCTGTGTGACCATGGCCCTGATCGTGGCGATCTGCGTCGCGGCACGACCCGTGGCGGCAGCCGACGCGTCCCCGACAGAGATGCTCGAGGACTTCGTGCATTACGCATTGACCGCGCAGGTCGAAATGGCCAAGGCCAATGGCGAGGCGTTGCTGGACAGCGACCTGAGCGACGAGGCAATCGCAGCCCTGGTCGATGAGGATCCCCGGCTTCGCGACCGCCTGCCGGTCGCCATTCGGTGGGCCCGCGAAGTGCCCGGACTGGTCGACATCGCCGGCGCGCTGGAGACGCGGGTGGAGAAGGGTCGGATTGATCTGGCCCGGGACGAGGCGAGAATTCTCGAAGCGATCGACATGCTCGGCGGCACTCGGCGAGCCCGTTCGCTGGCGCGAACGCGACTGGTCGAGGCGGGCGAGCACGCGGTACCGATGATGTTGGTGGCGCTGGGGGATCCATCGACTTCACCCGATGTGGAGTTGGGCCTGACCAGCACACTGCCCATGCTCGGCCGCGAAGCGGTGCTGCCACTTGCGGCTGCGTTGCCAAACGTCCCGGACGGCCAACAGGTGATGATCATCAACACGCTTGCCGACATCGGGTATCCCCACGCGGCCGCGGCGCTGGCCGAAACCGGCCGACACCCGGAGGCGACGGATGTGGTCGTGGCCGCATCGGCTCGCGCCCTCCAGCGACTGGGATGGGAAGACCCCGCAGTGGACCTCGCAGGGCTGCACGTGCAGTTGGCGGAAGACTATCTGCGTGAAATGGAACACTTGCGAGCCCGTCCGACCCTGGTCCTCGACTCGGAAGGAGACCTGGTCCCGATGCAGACGGTGTGGGGCTGGCATGACCACGGCGGTCTGGTCTCCCAACTGGTTCCGACGGACCTGTACTGGCCGACGATGGCTGTTCGCCACGCGGACACAGCCCGCTCGATCGATCCCGACAATGACGCGGCGCTGGTGAATTTCGTCGCCGGCAACCTGCGTCTGGAGAACCGCCTTGGAAACCGCGACGTCGAACTGCCGGTGCCCGATCTCGATCGGAGCCCGAGTTTCCACGCGACCGTGCATGGACCCGCGGTCGCCCGCGCGGTCCTGCTGAGGGCGATCGACCAGGACGACGCATTGATGGCTCGCGACGCATTGGCCGCCCTGGCTCGAACGGGTGGTTCGGCCAGCCTGCTGGATGGAGGGTCGCGTGAGGCGATCACAGAGGCACTGGCCCATGATGACCAGCGTGTGCGATACGACGCGGCCCTTGTCGTTGCGCGTGCCATGCCCGACCAGTACTTCGCCGGAAGCAATCGTGTGGTGCCGCTGCTTGGCGCCGCTGTTCAAGGCGGCTCAGGAAGGCAGGCGGCCGTCGTCGGCGGTACGCCGGCTCAGCAGCAGACCGCAGAAGATTGGCTCCATGACGCCGGGTATCAGATTGCTGGTGTCGCGGCATCATGGGATTCGCTGCACACCTCAACCCGTGCCGGTGGCTTGGACCTTGCCGTTGTATACGGCGGAGGTCCTCCTGCATGGCAGGCACTGTCCGAAGCGGGCGTCCCCGTGGTTCTGATCGTGCCGGCATCCGATCTCGACGAAACACGGTTGGCGACAGCGAACGTGCACGGGCTTGGCGTGCTGAAGGCCGGAGCCTCCGGGCAGGCATTCGAGGCGCTGCTTGGAAGCCTGGGCTTTGCCAGGCCGCTTGACGATGGCGACCGGCAGTTCTACGCATCGGAGAGTCTTGCAGCGCTTCGCGATTTGGCGATGGCCAGGCCCACCGGGCTGGACGCTGCCGAAGCCGCCCCCCAACTGGAGCGTGCCCTGACCGAGGACGATGGACCGCAGCAATTGATGGTCGCGGAAGTGCTGGCCGTCATCAACGAGCCATCGGCCCAGCAGGCCATTGTGGACGCTGCGCTGCATGCGACGGACCCTTGGCAGCAGTCGGCATTGCTCGATCTGGCAGCCGCCTCGGCCCGCCGATTCGGTGATCAGGTGTCACCGCGGCAGGCCGCCGACCTTCGCACATTCATCGCGTCGGCGCGCGGCGACGTGGCAGACGCCGCCGCCAGGTTGTACGGCGCGCTCGATCGCGGAGACGCGGTCTCGGCGGACGCCGGCGGGTCCTGATTCGCCCGAGGCGGTATCCTTCTCGCGTTCAAGGCCACCCTAGCTCAGTTGGTAGAGCGGAGCTTTCGTAAAGCTCAGGTCACCGGTTCGAGTCCGGTGGGTGGCTTTTTTCTTGGGGCCGTGGTGAGCCGCGGCACCGATTGATGGAGGGTGCGCGATGATGCGATGGGCCGGAGTATGTGCAGTCGCGATGGCGAGCAGTGTTGTGTGGGCGCAGGACGATGGGGGGGCGGCCACGCCGGCCCCAGCCGCGTCGACGCCGACCGCCGAGGTCATCATCGAGCGATATCTGGACGCCACGGGCGGCCGCGATGCCTGGGAGTCGCTCCAGAGCCTCAGGGGGCTGGGAAGGCTGGAAGTGATCGGGGCTGGGATCACCGGGCACGTGGCCGTGTTTCAGACGCGTGAGGGCTTTCGCAGGTCGGTCGATGTCGCCGCAGGCGGGTCTCAGGTCACACTGAGACGAGGCGACCAGGCCTGGTCGATCCGACCCGACGGCGTGGTTGCTGAACTGGAGGGGGACGAGCTGCGAGTGCTGTTGCGGGATCGTGGCTTCAACCCACTGCTTGCGCCGTCGGCGTTGTACGCGTCGATGACGCTGGGAGGCGTTGAGGACGTGGAG
>CAZSSV010000203.1:0-4815 GCA_964609425.1 uncultured Isosphaeraceae bacterium
ACCAACAGCACGACCCAGACTGCGTCAAGAAAGTGCCAGTAAGCCGCCGTATGTCGGAGCAGACCATGGCGGGACGCGGTCCATGATCGGAACACCGCATACCAGCCCACCATCGCAAGTGGGACCAGCCCGCCCAGAACGTGTGCCACGTGCAGGCTTGTGAACACCCAGAACCCCATGACGCCGATGCGATACTGCTGAGTCGCTGCGTCCCACTGCGGCATGGCTTCGTACCAGTCGTACCAAGCCCAAGCCTGCATGGCAGCGAACAGCACCGCAAGCACACCGGCCGTCACGAGACCAATTCGTATGCCCGCATCCGAACCGCGTCGTTGAGCAGCGACCACCTCCATGAAAGCGATGCTCGTCGCAAGGAGCGCTACGGTGCTGACCCACACCTGCCACGGCAGTGCGGGTAGTGCCTCAGGCCGCGTCGTGCTTCCCAGACGCACAGCGAGCACACCAAGCACAGCCGCTCCGAAGAGCATGCCGAGCGTCACAAGCAATAACTTGAATCCCAGTGACCCGGCTTCGGCGCGGTCTTCCTCTGAAGCATGGACCCCCCGGGCACCGGTGCGCAGGGCCCGGCCGGAATCAGTGTGCGGCGTCGCCATGGTCCACGTTCGCAGCTCCTGCCGACATGGAGGCGTCAAGTGCATCGAGCTTCTGCTGGATCGTCGGTGAGTTGCCCGGAATGATCGAGGGCTGATACTCACTCGAGTCCAGAAGCGCGAACCCGATGAACACCGCCACGAACAGGATGGACCCGACGAAAACGAATCCGATGAAAGCGCGATCCCACCGCAGGTGCATGAAGATCATGCCCACGATCGTGCACTTGATGACGGCAACACCCATGGCCACGAGAATGTTCATCTCATGCATGCGCAGCTCGACAAAGTCCAGCTTCGCAACCCAGACGGTCACAGCAGTCAGGACCAGCAGGGCAAGACAGGTGCCCACCAGCATCTTGATGGGCACGATGTGCCCAACTGCTCCGTGCTCGTGATTCTTTGATGACATCGCTCGCACTCCGTCAGATCAGATAGAACAGGGGAAAGAGGAAGATCCAGATCACGTCCACAATGTGCCAGTACAGCCCGCCAAGATCAATCGGCGTGTAGTACTCCCGGCTGAAGCGACCCCGGAGTGTGAGAATCAGAATCCAGACGATGACGATTCCGCCCACCACGACGTGAATCCCGTGCAAACCCGTCATCAGAAAGTAGATGGTGAAAAACTTCTGAGCATTGACCGGCCGCTCGGGATCCTGCAGTGGATGGGAGAGGTGAACCTCAGCGCCCGCTTCGTGGTGCTCGGCAAAGTCCAACTCCTCGTGCTGATCCTCAACATTGCCGAGAACCGACGGCGGAAGAAACACAGCGAGCTCGGCCGTATCGAGTTGCACCTGATCCGTCGTCAGCCCCAGCGGACCGAGGCCAGCTTCTGGCTTGTTCCAAGTCTGGGCCTCGAGGGGACTCGCAGGAAGCTCGGCCCGGCTGGCGTCTTCCGCAGCCAGTGCGGCTGAGCCGGCGGCTTCGTGCGCGGCAACGCTCGCCTTGTGAGCAATCGCAGTCTCTTCGAGTGGAAGCCAGAGGTGGGACGCGGCAGGCGCTTCGTAGAAGCCGATCCCCGGGAAAAACCCCTCATGGAACTTGTGGTTGTACTCGACGTACTTGATGGCCATGAAGCCACCGGCACCCATGAGCGTGAGAATGAGCGACACGACGACGGCCTTCATCTTGCCTCTCGCCGCAAAGGTCACGGCCATGGCCATCGTCATGCTGCTGGTGAGGAGAACGGCCGTGTTGATGGCGCCCCACGTCGTATCGAGAAACTGGCTCCCGTACTTGAAGATCTCCGGGTGGTTCGACCGCCACACTGCATAGGCACAAAACAGCCCGCCGAACAGCAGAATCTCGGTGGCCAGAAACAGCCACATGCCGAGCTTTCCTGCCTCGAACTGCTGCACCGGCGTGGACCAGTGATGGGCCAGGAAGTCCGGGTGATCATGCCCGTGCTCGCCCTGCTCCTCGGCTTGAATGTGTAGTTGACTCACGTTGAACTGCTCCCTGGCGCACTCAGGCGTGCGCGGCTTCCTCCGTCTGATGGCCTGGATGCTCGACATCCTCCCGCCACACGTACCCCTGTGTCGCCTCATCCCACCGCAGAACCGAGAAGTCGTAGCAGTCACCCACAGCCGGCTGCTCCGAGAAGTTGTCATGCGGCGGCGGCGAACTGCACTGCCACTCCAGGCTGCGGCCACCCCACGGGTTCGCAGCGGCCCGCTTTCCTCCGAAGATGGAGGCGATGAAGTACCCCGCCATCATGAAGAATGAGATCGCCATCAGATACGAACCAATCGTCGAAATGACATGGTAGGTCTGCCATCCAGCGTCCGCGGGATAGGTCGCGTACCGCCGCGGCATACCGTGGCTGCCCAGCATGAACTGGGTGAAGAACGTCATGTTGTACCCAACGATGAACAGGAAGAATGCGAACCGGCCTGCGTTCTCATTGAACATCTTGCCGGTGATCTTGGGCCACCAGTGGTGGAGCCCACCGATGAACCCGATCAACGCCGATCCCATCATGGTGTAGTGGAAGTGGGCCACGACAAAGTAGGTGTCATGCAGATAGATGTCGGTCGCCAAGGTGCCTAGGTAGAGCCCCGTCAGGCCACCGATCAGGAACAGGAAGATGAAGCCCATCCCGTACAACATCGCCGTGTTCCAACTGATCGACCCCCTGTACATCGTCGCCAGCCAGTTGAACACCTTGACCGCAGACGGGATCGCCACACTGAACGTGATGAAGGAGAAGATCACATTCACCAGCGGCGATTGGCCGGAAGTGAACATGTGGTGGCCCCACACGAGGAAGGAGAAGATCGCGATCGCGATCGAACTCCATGCGATGAAGTGGTAGCCGAAGATGTGCCGGTGGCTGTGCACGGCGATCAGTTCGCTGACCACACCCATGGCCGGCAGAATCATGATGTACACCGCCGGGTGGCTGTAGAACCAAAAGAAGTGCTGGAACAGCACCGGATCCCCGCCGAGCGCGGGGTTGAAGATGCCGATACCGAAGGCTCGTTCCACGGCCAGGAGTGCAAGGGTGATGCCCAGAACCGGCGTTGCAAGGACCTGAATGACCGCCGTGGCGTAGAGCGACCAAAGGAACAGCGGCATCCGAAACCACGTCATGCCATCCGGCCGAAGTCGGTGGATGGTGACGACAAAGTTCATGCCGGTGAAGATCGAGGCAAATCCGAGCAGGAAGGCGCCCGTGACAGCCGGTATCACGCCGCCCATCGCCGAGTTCTGGTCGATGCTGTACGGCGTATAGAAGGTCCAACCGGTATCAAGCCCGGCGAAAATCGAGACCACCAGGAAGATGGCGCCGACAATCCACAGCCAGTACGAAAACAGGTTGAGACGAGGAAACGCCACGTCTTTGGCGCCCAGCATGATGGGCAGAATGAAATTGCCGAGCGCCGCCGGAATGCCCGGGATGATGACCAGGAACACCATGATGCCGCCATGCAGCGTGAAGGCCTGGTTGTACTGATCCTGGTCCATGATGAGACCGTCTGGAACCAGCAACTGTGTCCGGACCGCCAAGGCGAACAAGCCGCCGAGCAGGAAGCACGCCAGCACTGAGACGAGATACATCACGCCGATCCGCTTGTGGTCAAGCGTGAGGATCCATGAGAGGAATCCGCGGCTGTGAGTGAGGTAATTGTCACCGTCGATTGCGGGTCGATCGAGCGGCGGTGTATTGATCGTCGTCATCGCATCATTCCTTCCACGGTCACTGACCTGCTCCCGTGGAGATGTCGGCTCCCTCGAGGTCCGGGTTTTCGATCGGAACGCCCCGCTCGTCGACGAGCCGGTCCAGGTTCTTGAGCATCAACACAAGTGCGTCAACCTGACGCTCCTTCAACTGCCCCTTGAACGTCGGCATGGACCCGGTGTAGTTCTGCACGATGTACCGCTGCGGGTTGAGAATCGAGTCGCGAAGGTAGTTCTCGGGCACCTCAAACTCGCCGCCGGGGCCCTCAAGATCCTTGAGGGTCTGGCCATTGGTGAAGACGGTCGTGCCTTTCTTCGTGCGATCCCAGAGACCCCGAAAGGACGGTCCGGTCCCCGAACTTCCATCGAGGGAATGACACGAAGCGCATCGGTTGTAGAGCCTTGTCATGGCGTACGCGGGCAGGTCGCGGTCTTCAATGTCCTCGTACTCACGGGCAAGCTTGCCGAGGCGTTCCTGGAACGCACCTTCTTCAAGCACGTTGACGACCGCGAGCATCTTCGAGTGATCTTTGCCGCAGTACTCGGTGCAGTACAGTCGATACTGACCCGGCCTGGTGGCCTCGAACCAGAGGCTGCTGTAGCGGCCGGGCACAACGTCATTCTTCACACGAAACGCGGGAATGAACAAGCTGTGCAGCACGTCCGACGAGGTCATGATCAGCCGAACCGGACGGTTGAGCGGAACGGTCAACTCAGCTGCTTCGGTGACGCCGAACTCCGGGTGCTGAAACGTCCACGACCACTTCTGGCCAGTGACCTGGATTTCGTATGAGTCGTCGGGCGCCTCATTGAGCTGCAGGAACCCATCCATGCCGAGCCAGAAGATGACGCCCACCAACAGCAGGGGCACAGCCGTCCAGGTCAATTCAAGCGGCGTGTTGTGCGTGGGCGCGTCAGCCGCAAACGTGGCGTGCTCGGACGGCTTCGCGTGGTACCGAATGGCGAACCAGATCAGAATCACCATGCACAGTGCAAAGAAGAAGTAATTGATGTTGTTGAT
>CAZSSV010000204.1:0-4810 GCA_964609425.1 uncultured Isosphaeraceae bacterium
CAACTGAGCTACGGCCCCATGGCAGCGGAGGAGGATACACGCTCTGAACCTGGAGAGCCCAGGGAGCGTGACCTCAAAAACCCGGCACCAAAGGACCGTCCCATGCGTGAGCGCCACTGACGAGCTGCACAAGCTGCGCGTCGGCGGAAACGATCCGCGTCACCAGGGATGAAAGTGCCACACCATCGCCGTCAGCGATGTGGCCACTGAGCACCATCATGCACCAGGGTTTCACCGGGAAGGTGCGACGGACACGAGGTCCACACGCTGCGGTGTCACCGTCATGACCTGCATGTCCGGGTTCCACTGCATCGTTCCGACGATACCCACACGCTGCCCAAGCATGCCGCGAATGTCCACGGCGGACTCAGGTGAGACATACGCGAGGCTTCGGCCCGAGAATGGATCCTGCAATCGGTAGTAGAGCGGTCGCTTGACGCCATTGAAGACGGATGAGATGGCAAGCGTTCCGCGAATGACATAGTCGGGCGACTCATTGAGGAGCCGCCGCTGCGCGTCGAGGTCCTTGCTCGACCGATTGATTCGGGCTCGCGCAGCTTCAATGTCTCGCCGCGTGTTGTTGATCGATGCGGCGAGATCGAGTTGTCGCAGCCGAAACTCCGCCTGCTCGGCGATGCGAGGGTGCGCCTCGGTCTCCTGGTCGATGACGGCGACGAACCCGGCGCGGAGATTGGCTGCCTGCATGGCGGTCAACTTGTACAGGGGCGTCGCGGCGAGTGTGTTCTCGAGGGCATCGAACTGCTCATTTCGGTAGACCTCGACGAGGAGCTCGGGCTCCGGCTCGGGTTCGGGTTCGACGACGACCTCGACCACTTCGATGATCTCTTCGGGTTCAGTTGCCTGCACCTGCGAGGCGATCCATGTGGGCCGAGTGTTCGCCCACGCGTTCCAATCACTGAGGGGGCTGGTCGGCTGGGTGAACGCCCAAGCAGGCCCTTCACGCCACCCTCGCTCATACGCGGCCGCCTCCGCTGCGGTTGCCACCGCCAATGCATCGGCTGAGATCCACCCGGTTGCGGTCGGTGGAATGCTGATGGTGTAGACCTGGCACGCGGCGCCACCAGTGGTTTCGGCAGACGCGGTGCTGGTCGAACGTACCGTGACGGGTGACCCTTCAGGAAGCGTGCCGGCCCAACCAAACGAATCGCTCCAACTGGATGCGGTTGCGTTTGGTGCAATCAACTCAACCATACGGGTCGTGACACCTTGCCGGCCATCGGCTTCGAGGGTGACCATGGGCGGCGTGCCTTCCGGGCATCTGATCCAGACAACGGCGTCATCAAAGACGGGCCCTCGCGCTTCCACACGCGCCCACCCCGGTGTCCACTCGAGAACGTTCACGGTTTGGCCCGCGTCGGCGTACCGGAACGGGTAGTGCGTGTCGGTCGACCCGCAGCGGACCGGTGTCGCCTCGGTCGTCACGACGTGCACGCCGGGCTGTGGTGCCGCGGCGGGGGCTGTGGGAGTCGCGGTGAGCGAGATCGTGAGCAGGGTGCCGATCATGGGTGTGTCTCCAGAGCGATGGCGCTTGGGTACCCAACCACCGATGTGGTGGGATGTTCGGAGTCTACGATTCCCCCGCCGGTGGTGCCCGGATGGCCCTGGTGTGGATGCGTGGTGTATGCGGGTCGTACCATCCACACCCCGGCGGCGGGCGAGGATGTGTCATGGTCGATGTTCGGCAGTGCGATGACCAGGTGGTGCAGGAGGCGGCTCGCTGGCTCCGAGCCGGAGGCCTGGTGGTCCTGCCGACCGAGACGGTGTACGGGCTTGCTGCGTGCACGCTGCATGAGGCGGCCGTGCGTGAGGTGTTCGCCCTGAAGGGCCGTCCGGCCGACAACCCATTGATCGCCCATGTGTGCGACGCCGCCATGGCCGCCACCGTGACCAGTGCCTGGCCCGAAGTGGCTGCGTCGCTGGCGGAGGCATTCTGGCCGGGGCCGCTCACAATGGTGCTGCCGAGGTCCGCCTCGGTTCCCAGTGTGGCGACAGCAGGCCTGCCCACGATTGCCGTACGCGCGCCCCGGCACGCCGAGGCGCAGGCCATACTGCGGGCGGTCGGTCAGCCGCTCTCGGCGCCATCGGCCAATCGGTCGGGCCGGGTGTCTCCGACCCGCGTGTCGCACGTGGTGGACGATTACAGGAACACACCAGCGGCGGCGGATCTCCTGGTCATCGACGGTGGCGCCTGTGAGGAGGGCCTGGAGTCGACGGTCGTGGACCTCACGGGCCCTGTGATCAGGCTCCTGCGAAGTGGCAGCGTGAGCCCGGCAGCGATTGCCTCGGTCGTCGGACCACTGGCACCTGATCCTGCTCCGAGGTCACAGGACGCATCTCCAGGCACGAGGCATCGGCACTATGCCCCGAACAAGCCCATGGTGTGTTGTCAGGATGCGGACGTCGCGTCCGTGCTCTCTCAGGGAGGGCCGGCGTCGGTGCTCTGCAGATCGGGTGCCGGGATCACACCGCCCCACGAGCATGTGCAGATCCCCGATGAACCACGGGCCGCTGGGACGGCGCTGTACCACCTCATCCGCATGGCAGACGCTTCATCCACTGAGCGTATCGTGGCGGCTTTGCCGGAGGGCGACCGCTGGTGCGCGGTGCGTGATCGTCTGGAGCGTGGAGCCAGGGCGTAGGCGGCGAGCCCGTCGCTCATTCAGGCTCGGTGCAGACGATGAAGTCTGCTTGTGGAATCTCCGCCTCAAAGTCAACCTCGGCGCACGCCGGATCGAGGCTGATGGTGACGATTCTGGCCGACGGGTGAAGCCGGGCAACCTGGCGGGTCGTGCCGCCTTCCGCATCACTGTGAAACTGGCCGACGAGCAGGATGACAGGTGGTCCATACCGCTCAAGTGCCTGCGAGACGGAGCCAGCCATGGTGGCGTCCCACACTTGTTGGGAGAGGAAGAATGACTCGGCGAGTTCCAGGGCTTCCGCATCACCATCTTCGCCATGCCCACCCATCAACTCGATGAAGCGGTCTCGGTACGCGCCGGTCATTGGTGTGTCGGGGTGGTCCACCAACGACTTTCGGTCCGGGTCAAGTTGATCAATCCGGTCCCATCCCTCCAGGCGGGCGACCTTGACATACCGTCTGGGCGCATTGGCTGCGACGACGCCCGCGTCTCGTTCAATGGCAGCATCAATGACCGGTTGGTACCAGGCCATCCAACTGCCGGGCCCTGCCCACGAGGTTGACCGTGACAGTTCGGCAAAGACGTCTGCGTCAATCAGGCCATCGCGATAGTCCTCGATGAGTACCTGCTCGTCTCGTTCCAGCATCTCAAGGGCGACGGCGCCGCCATTGCTGTGGTCCAGGAGATCCTCGACGATGGCCAATTGGGCGGCATGGCCTGTGGCATCGTTGTGCTGTTCGCCCAGAATGACAACATCGGCGCCCTTGAGCTGGCCCACCAGGGCCTCCCACTTGAGGTGGCCGCCGGTGCGACCATCGCGAATGGCCAGATCCGTCCGCACAGGCACGAGGGAGGCGGAGACAGGGGTTGGCGACGAGGCGCAGCCTGCCGCCAGGAGCACCAAGAGGCCTGCCAGGGCGGTCAGTGTGGTGGGGCGTTGCATGGTTTGGGGGCCTCCATCAGCCGGACTGCGCATTGAGCGATCGCCGAATTGACGATACAGTAGTGAGATTCACCAGAGCCGCGGGAGGCAAGAGCGAATCATGAGCGCGACCAGTCAAGGGCTTGACACCGTCATCGGACCAGGATCGACCACAGGTCCCGAAGAAGCATTGAAGCAGGCCGCCCAGCTTGAGCTGGACGGCAACCGCATTGGTGCCATTGATGCGCTCCGGGGCGCGTCTGCCAGTGGCGACGAGCGAGTTCTCTTCAGGCTTGCGTGGTTGCTCGACCTGTGTGGTGAGGAGGACGAGGCGATCCACTTCTACCGTCAGTGCGTCGAGGGGACTGATCGGCCGTTGATCAACGCGCTGCTCAATCTCTCTGTCATCCTTGAAGACCGCGGTGAGTTCAGTGCCGCAGAGAAGTACCTTGAGATGGTCGTGAACACCGAACCCAACAATCGGCGTGCACGGTTGTTCCTCCGTGATGTGCAGGCCTCCAAGGACATGTATTACGACGAGGCTGAAGCCCGGGACCTGGCCAAACAGAACGCGCTCATGGACACACCGGTCACCGACTTCGAGCTTTCGGTCCGTGCTCGAAACTGTCTCAAGAAGATGGAGATTCGCACGCTTGGCGACCTCCTGAAGGTATCTGAGTCCGAACTTCTCTCATACAAGAACTTCGGCGAGACTTCCCTCGTCGAAATCAAAGCCATGCTCACCTCGCGTGGTCTACGGCTCGGCCAGAACCTCGAGACGCAGTACCACCGTGTTCGCGCCGAGGTCTATGACGACCTGAGAGAACTTGCTTCTGACGAAGTGCTCAACCGCCCAATCTCAGCACTCGAGTTTTCGGTCCGCGCCCGAAAGGCGCTGCAGATCCTTGGTGTTCAGACCGTGGGCGACCTCGCGACCCGCACCGAAGCGGAACTCATGGGCATCAAGAACTTCGGGACCACCAGCCTGGTCGAGATTCGCGAGCGGCTTGCGACCGTCGGCCTGGATCTGCGGACACTCGACTGAGCCCTCCCAAGCGCCGGTTCTGGCTGTGTATGGCCATCCTGCAGGCAGCAGGATGTCGCGACGCGCCGCCCGATCCACCAGCCAGCGCGGTGGATGTCTCGCCGCCCATGGCAGGTCCACATGTCTCCGAGACCACCTCGGTGAAGATTCCGATCCCAACTGCATCCCCAGTCGTTCGGGTAC
>CAZSSV010000205.1:0-4810 GCA_964609425.1 uncultured Isosphaeraceae bacterium
GAAAAGTTCGTTTCCGAAAGGAGTCTCCGCGTCTGCAATTCCAAACATGTCGAAAACCTCTCGCTCCCTCCACTCCGCGCCAGGCCAGATGTCGGTCACGCTGTCCACGACGAGGCCGGGGTCTTCCTCGATGCCACGCGTGTCGAGCGTCGGATCGATGAAGACTCGGACAACGAGCAGGAGGTCCTGCGTGTGGCTCCGCAGGACCCACGTCACGCCGAAGCGACCAGGCTGCGGTGCGGGGTACCCCAGGTAATCGACGGCGGTCACGTCAGAGAGCAGGTTGTACTCACAGCCCGGGTCTTCCCGCAAGAAATGCATGATCTCGTGCAGGTCCGCTGCCTGGACGACCAATGTGGTGCGCCCGCGGAACTCGGCAGCGGAAAGGGCCTTGCCGGGAAAGGCGGTCCGGACGGCCTGAAGGGTCGGGTGCGTGCTGCTCATGAGGGCCGCATGGTAGCCAAGCCTGCCCGTCAGCGGGTGCCGCCGCCGCCTCGCGGCTGCTCGAGTGTGATGGTGTCAATGGCCGGGTCCATGTTCCACGTCATGCGTGTGGCCTGCACGGGCATGCGGGCACCTTCTGTCAGAACGGACACCATCCGCCCTGCTCGCGCGACGAGTTCGGCAATTCTCGTTCTGGTGTTGTACTCGAGCATGTGGCAGTCGGCCCTTCTGGTCGGTGTGCTGAGGTAGACGCGTCCCTGGGCGCGCAGCCGATCAACCTCCATGTCGCCGCCCAGTTGAAGCGGGGCGTCCGAGACTGCTTCGCTCCGCCTGGTCAGGACGTTGACCTCCTCCGCGGTGAGCGTGGCGATGTCAAGATCATCGACCGAACTCTTCCAAAGCCCCTCGACGTCGCCCGTCATCGTGAGTTTGAATCGGTCGTCGGCCTCGTGGATCAGTTCGAGTCGTTCGGACCAGACGAAGCGGCTTGTTCCTGGGCCAGAGAAGGGGCCTCGGTCGCCGCCTGACTGGCCAGACCAGTTTGGCTCGCGAATGACGATGTCGCCGTCGCCGGTCACTTCGGCCTCGGTGTAGAGGTCGTCCCACGTGATGTGCTTGGCGCCCACGTAGAAGACGCGTGGCAGCGCGTCTCGCCGGGCAGTCTTCCACTCACGGGATTCCAGTCGGGCCGCCCCCTTGGCGATCAACTTGTGGAGTGCTCTGCTGCCGGATGCAAATGGTGAGTCGTCCAGGGGCGTTGTGGCCGACTTTTCGTCGAGGCGAACGAACTCCAGCCGCACCGAGTCGCCCTGCAGGCTACTGCGTTGCAGGTCGGACCGATCGACGACGCTGTCCACGTTGCCGTGCAGGTCCATGGCTCCGGCGCCGTCGGCAAACCGACTGTCATAGTGGAGCGACGTGGTCCATGTGGTGCGCATCGTGACCGTGGGATCGCCGGCGCGGCCCACGATGCGTGGGGGGGGAATACGCGAGTCGGTGGAGAGGTTCAAGGGGGTGGCGAGCATGCGAGATCGCCCGCGCCCGGACCAGTCTGCTGTACCTGAGAGGCGGTTGATGGTGAGGTCTCGTCCGCGGTCGATCAGAATGTCCTGCCTTGCGATGAGCACGTCGTCACCGGTCAGTCGCACGAGCTCCTGAGCGGCGTCTCCTGTGAGCACGTCAGCAAACGCGCGGCCACCGTCATCCATCAGCACCTGGACATCACCAGTCGCTTCAAAGTCTCGAAGGGACACGCTCCCGGTGGGGCCGTCCTTCGCTTCGGCCTGTTCAGCCGGCTCCAGCGTCGCGACCAGCAGATCGGCCCAGAGCGTCTGTCCATCGCTGTGCGCCCGCACTCGATTGCGGCATGAAAGCCGCTTTGGCGTTGCGTGGCCCTCCGCGTCGGGGCTGAACTCCATCGTCAGGGACTCGGCAGCAATCGTTCCGTCAGGACTTGCGACGGCGACCGAGCCGGCGAAGGCGATCGATTGCATGGCGGCGTCCTCAGACGCCGCCGCCGGATCGAATTCGATGTGCACGGCGTCGGCCCATGTGATCACGCTGTCGTCCGGGCCAGGCTGGGCAGCAATCACAGGCCGAGGTGACCGGGCGTCACCGGAGATCTCCAGCGGCGTGGCCGCCATGATCGCGCGGCCGGGCCCTGTCCAGTCGGCGGTTCCAAGGGTTCGATCAATCCGCATGAGCGTGCCGCGCTCGATCACGACCTCGCCCCGTGCGATGGTGACGTCGTCTCCGGCGAGCTCGACCGACTCCTGGGCAGCGTCTCCACGCAACTGATCGCCCCAGGCGCGAGCGCCGTCTGCCAGTCGAACTTGCACGTCTCCGCTGGCAAAAAACTCGCGAACCTCCACCGAGGCTTCGGGGCGGTCGTCCGCGTGCTCGGTCGGTTCGAGCGTCGCCAGCAGTTCGTCGGCCCACAGGATCTGTTCATCGCTGGCGGCGCGGACGTTTCCCTTGGCGATCATTCGGTCTGGAACCGCTCGGCCCGCCGCGTCAGGTTCGAACCGCATGTCCAGAGACTCGGCGTCAATGCCACCCTCCCGGCTCTTGACGGTAACGCCGGCCCGGAACGTGACGGACTGCAATCCTCGCTCGTCGGCACCTCCAGGGACGAACGCAAGATCGACGCCATCTGTCCACCGAATCGTGGTCAAGTCTGGATTGTCCAGCCCCGGAGTTCGCCACGTCTCGGGCGCTGCGTCGGAGTCCGGGGGTGTGCTGTACAGCGCCGCCTCGCCCGGTCCGATGATGCCGCCCTGCCCCGAGTCGGGAGCGGCCCATGCGTGGCCGCTCTGAAGTGAGAGATCCTCGGTCGTGATCAGGACTCGGCGAGGCGCTTCTGAGGTGAGGTCGAAACGACCCAGGTCGGATCGCCATGTGATGCGGTCGCAGTCGCTCGTCAGTCCCTGGGCGGGATCGAGCATGCGGACCGGAGTTCCAAGCAGTTCAAGGAGGGTGTCCCCCGCCCGGGGCGGTCGAGGCTCGGCCGCTTCCAATGGAACCATGGTGAGCGGTCCGGCGCACGTGATCAGTACTTCCTCCGGCTCAAGCACAGGAGCGGGAACGCCCATGGCCGCGGCCGCAATCAGCATGTGTGGGCTCAGTGGTACTCCGGCGGATGCTGCACGTGTGTTCAGAGCGCCCGAAGCGAAGGAGAACACGACGTTCAGCGTGTCAGCTGTGACCAAACGTGAATGGCCACCAGAGTCGCTCACGGGCGCTGCCTGCTCAATGCGGACGGAGTCATGCAAGGTGACGCGGTAGAACGGCGGCGAAGCTTCGGGGTCCGACGAACGGGACGCCCGCACGATGCGGCGGCGAGCATGCCGCGGGTCGCCGCGTCGGGCGGTTACGGGGCCTCTGGCTGCGTCCTTGAGCAGGAGAAAGTCGAGTTGCCTGACTTCGAGGTACTCGACCCTGTTGTCGCGATCGTTCAGAAGCACGCTCAGGCCGGAACCGACCATGTGCTCGGTCGGCGTCGTCAACTCGAGCGCACCCTCGCACGCGATGCGGCCGGAAAGGTTGTCGAACATGGCCGCGGCGGTGGTGATTGTCATGGCCGGCTGATCGACCGACGGGTCCGCGTACCCGCCCTCCGTCGCCTGGTACATGTCGATGACAACATCGCCAATGAGGCGGCCTTCTTCCAGCGCCCGTCTGGGCGCAAACGCGTCCGCTTCGCGGCCACGGAGCGTGATGAGGCGGCCGCCGGCCATGAACAACTCGACTTCAGGATCGCGCATCTGGATCCAGTTGGCGGGGAGATCCGGCGGGTTGGGGTCGAGGTGGCTGAATCGATACTGCTGCGCAAGGTCCCCGTCAGGGCCGGCCACTTGAAGCCAGCCGACCTTTGGGAGCGCCACCGAGAGGTTGGGGTCCGTCAGACCACCGGCCATTCCGTCGCTCGGGTCCAGTGGGCGAGGGGCGATGAGCTCCGTGGGTGGCTCGATCACCTCGGGGTCGTCTGAAACCGAACCACGGTCGAGCAGCGACATGACGATCAGGAGCAGGGCCGAGATGCCCCCGCCGATGAGGCCGAGCCGCCACGCGAGCCCGCCGGATTCATGCCGCCCGCTGCTCATTGGTCGGTCGATACCTGGTGCAAGTCGATCTCACCGCCGCAAAAGGTGTCATGGGACATGGCGGCGCGACATGCTGCGCGAACCACATCTTCGTCTGAGAGGCTCGAGGGGCTGCTCGTGAGCGCGTGGAGGGCGCCCAACGCATACTCGGCGCCCGAGCCGATGGCGTGGCACTGTTTGAACTCGGTCACACCCATGTCACTGGAAACCTTGAACAGGCCGCCAGGGGAGGCGATCAGGAAGGTCGCGTCGAGGTCGCCGAAGGGTGTCTCCTTGGTCGCGGCTTGCTCGTTGACCAGCGAGTACGTTTCGCGAAGGGCCTTCCAGAAGCCGAGGAAGAACGCGTAGACATCGCTGCGGCTTCGCAGCGGGGGCGGCTGAGACTCGGCAAGGTAATGCTCGAGAATGTCGTCGTAGACGGCCCAGCCCGTACCGCCAAGCAGTGCATCTCCGACAGGCACAATCTTGGTCGCTCGAGCGTTGGCTGTATCGATCACCATGCCTTCTCCAAACACGGCGAGCGTATCGGCGGCGATGGTGATGCGGCCGTTTCTGCGAAGTGCGGCGACGATCGACATGGCTTCAGTCCACCGCGACTCTTGGGGCAAGCAGATCCTGCACGTCGATGATCCCGACCGCCCGGCCCTGCTCGTCGACGACCGGGATTTCGTCGATGCGATGCTCAGCAACAAGGCTTCGTGCCTGTCCGACCGTCGCGGTTGCTTCGATCGTCAGGGGATTGCGTGTCATGACCTCGCCGATCG
>CAZSSV010000206.1:0-4810 GCA_964609425.1 uncultured Isosphaeraceae bacterium
TCTATGTGTGGAGTGGCGACCCGACATTTGAGAATTGTCGGGTGGAGTCGTCTAGCGGGTATGGGGCATTCCTCGATCACGCAACAGCCTCCTTCTCCGGATGTGTGTTTGATGGGAATCATTCGCCTTCGTCAGGCGGCGGGCTCCATGTGAAGGGTGGGAACAACACGATGTCGTCCTGTGTGCTCAGGGAGAATTCAGGAGCGACGGGCGGTGGTTTGTTTGCGTGGAACTCAGCTGAACTGACTCTGATCGATACAGTGATTCAGGGCAATGTGAGCACGGTGAGCACTGGAGGTGGGATGTATCTGCAGGCACCCGCGTCGGTCACGATGCATGGCGGAGAAGTGCGGGAGAATGTTTCTGAGGCTGGTGGGGCCGGGGGGATTGCTGCCTATTCTCCAGCGCTTGTGGCACTGAATGGCACCATCGTGTGTGCCAATGCTCCGCTGAACGTGTCGGGCAATGTGACATTTGACGAGACGTCCTGCGATGCCGCATTGTGTGACCAGGATCCGGATGGCGACGGCCTGCATTCGTGCTTTGACCCGTGTGAGTACTGGGTCGGGGACTGCACCATTGACGGAAATGCCTTCGTGTTGTTGGTGGCCCCGGGCGAATCGGTGCAACTGGCGATCGATAGCGCGGCGCCATGGGATCACGTGCGCCTGTTAGAGGGCGTTCACCCGGCAACGTCACTGAATCCGAATGGCAAGTCGTTGACGATCGAGGGAACAGTCGGCTCGGACGGCGAGTTGTTGAGCGTCGTGGACGCTGGAGGGGCAGGACCGGCACTCGTCTGCAACAGCGGCGAAACCAGCATGACCAAGTTCAAGGACCTCCACTTTCGCAATGGATCACATTCCAACGGCGGAGCGATCTCCATCACTGGGGCCTCGCCTGCCTTCAAGCGGTGCATCGTCAGCAACTCCAGCGGTTACTACGGAGGCGCCGTGTCCGTGGTGAGCGGTTCTCCAACGTTCACTGAATGCGCCATCCGTGATTCTTCAGGCACGTTTGGCGGTGGTATCTACACCGAATCCGGGAACCTGTTTCTTGACGAGTGCGTTGTGGCGGGCAATTCTGTCAACGCGCACGGCGGCGGCGTGTATGTGAAAAATGGCGAGGTAGCGCTGGTTGGTGGCACGGAAGTGTCCGGCAACTCCACCTCAGGGGGATTCGGCGGCGGCATATGTTCGAACGGCGCATGCATGGTGTACGTTTCGAACGCGACCATTACTGGCAACAGTTCGGCCTATGCCGGGGGATTGTTTGTGGATTCCGCAACAACAGTCGATGCCTCCAACATCTCGCTCCGTGAAAACACTGCGACCGTAGACGGGAGTGGCGCGATCTATAACGCGAGCTCCCAAGTTGTCGAGTTGGAAGATGCCATCGTGTGCGGCAATACGCCCGGCCACTTTGTTGGTGCCGTGACGGTCTCTGGAGCCTCGTGCCTCGAGGATGTGTGTGATGACTCAGACTCGGATGGAGACGGCATTCTGAACTGCCTGGACCAGTGTCCTGGCGAGCCAGACGTCGATTCGGACGAAGATGGACTGGCGGACTGCGTCGACCCGTGCCCGACCTGGCCCGGGTCATGCGATGGCGACACGATCTTTGTGTCTCCGGACGACAGTCTTGAAGAGGCGCTGTTGTTGGTTCCTGAGGGCGGCACTGTGCAACTTGAGGCAGGCGTGTACTCCACGGCATACCTCTCCCCGGACGGCAGACCCCTGACACTGCAGGGGGCGGTCGATTCCGATGGGACGCGACTGAGTATCCTCGACGCCCAGGACTACGGGGGTGGCTGTGTGATCGGATGTTGGTCTGGGGAGTCGCAGTCTACGATCTTCCGAAACCTCATCATCCGGAACGGCAGCTTCGAAACGGGTGGGGGTGTGCTGATTGAAGACAGTGAACCGCGGTTCGAGAATTGCCGAATCGAGAGTTGCAGCGCGACGACGTTCGGTGGCGGAATCTACTGCATCAATGGCGGTGTGCACCTGCAGGGCTGTGAGTTAGAGGGCAATTCGGCGCTGCACGGCGGCGGCATCGCCATGGTTGATAGCGAGGCAACTCTTGATGCCGATTGCGTGATCTCGGGCAATACCGTGACTGGTTACGGAGGAGGGCTCATTCTGTGGGGAGGCGGCAATTCGCTCAGTCTGTCAGGTGAACTTGATGGCAACAGTGCCGTGTACGGCGGAGGTCTGTATGTGGACGGTGGTTCATCTGCGGAGTTTGTTGGCCTGCTGCTCGCGCGAAACACGGCGTCGTCGACCGGCGGCGGTGTCTACAACGCCAGTTCCACCGCCGTGCAAGTGAGCGATACCATCGCCTGTGGAAATGTGCCTCAGCACTTCTCAGGCGCAGCCTCATTTGGTGATGACTATTGTGAGTCAGCCGTGTGCGATACAGATGACGACGGTGTGCTTGACTGCCTCGAATCTGATTGTGCCCCAGACATGGACGGCACTGGCGTGGTGGACATCGAGGACCTTCTTGCGTACATGGACGCATGGGGCACCGAAGAGGCTGATCTCAACGGCGACGGAACCCCCGACATCAATGACCTGCTGATGCTGATGGGCATGTGGGGGGCGTGCCCATGAGCGAATGAACACGGGATGCTCCTCCGTCCGTGTTTCTTCAACCCGGGGGCGGTTCCTGGGGTACGGGTGCGAGGACGGCTCATGGGCATGCGGTGAGCGTGCCCATGAGTCGCCTCGCCCGGCGGCGTGAACTGTTTCGGCAGGGCTGCCCAGGGAGCATCACAGGGCACGAACGAGGCCGCGAGCGGGTGGAATCCTTGTGGCGTTGCCATGGGGGCAGTACTACCATCGGGGTCAGTATGGACCGTACACCGACGTTGTCACTTCCCGACGATCTGACAACTTCCCTGCGCCTGCTGGGAGATGTCGAGACTGACGAGCAGACCGTGGAGCTGGTGTATCAGGAACTGCTCCGCTTGGCCCGGTCTGCATGGCGCCAGACCTCGGCTGGCGGGATGCAGCCAACCGAAGTGTTGCATGAGGCCTGGATGCGGCTGTCCTCGATCGATGGCAATCGGTGGCAGGATCGCCAGCACTTCTTTCGGACGGCCTCACGAATCATGCGGTGTGTACTCGTCGACTTTGGCCGGCGGCAGTCGGCGCTCAAGCGGGGCGGGCGAGTAAAGACGATCACCTTGAGTATGGACAGCATAGAGGGCAGGAACGACAGCCGGGGCGACTGGCTCTCGCTGGCGGAGGCGCTCGATCGACTCGAAGCCATCGCGCCGCGGGCAGCGCGAGTGGCTGAGCTTCGATACCTTGCGGGTCTGCAGGACTCTACGGTCGCCGACCTGCTGGACATCAGTGACCGCACCGTTCGGACCGACTGGGCCTTTGCGAGGGCATGGCTCCGCAAGGAGCTTCGTCCTTGAGCAGCCAGTTTAGGGATGCCCGAGAGTACGAGCTGTTCTGGCAGGCCAGCGAAGTTGATCCGGAAGAGTGGACCAGTTGGCTGAAGTCGCACTGTGACGATCCGGCGCTGCGCTCGCATGTACGGGAACTGCTGTCTCTGTCGATGGAGCCCGAAGGTGAGGGTGAGCAGGTCGGGCCAGCGCGGCGGGGGGATATGCTGCGGCTGCTGTCAGGGGCAGCGGTGCTGGATGAGGCAAGTCCAGATCGCATCGGCCCCTTTGACCTGATCCGATTGGTCGGCGAAGGGGCGTCGAGCCGAGTGTACGAGGCGATGCAGTCCAACCCGCGTCGCCGCGTCGCGCTCAAGTGCCTCTCTGGATGGTCTCGAAACACGGACGCTGTGGCGCGATTCGTGCGTGAAGCGCGGATTCTCGCGCGACTGAGCCATCCAGGTGTTGCTGAGATCTACCTTGCTGGTGCGAGCGACGTGGCGCACGCGACCGTGCCGTGGATTGCCATGGAGTTCGTCGACGGTCCGCCGATTACTGACCGTGCCCGATCTTCTGAACTCTCCACTCGTAGGCGAGTGGAACTACTGGCGCAGTTGTGCGACATCATCCAGTATGCCCACGGACAGGGCGTGATTCACCGGGATCTCAAGCCCCGGAACGTCCTTGTATGCCGCGTCAATGGAGAGGACCGGGTGAAGGTGCTGGACTTCGGCATTGCCCGCATCACCGCCATGGAAGACGAGCCCGGGGCGATGCACACTCGTCAGGGGACGCTCATCGGTACCCCATCGTACATGGCGCCCGAGTTACTCCGGGCCGATTTGCTTTCGGCCAATGCGCAGACGGATGTGTATGCGCTGGGTGTACTCGCACGCGAGATGCTCTCCGGCAAACCAACGGAACCACTCAATGAACTTTCGGCGGTTCGAGCCGCCCATCGGATGGAGGAGCAGCGATTACAGCCGTTGTGTTTGTCTAGTCGGAACATCGATCAGGATCTCTCCCTGGTGGTGGCCACCGCGATGGAACAGGATGCCACGCGTCGGTATGCATCAGCGGTCGCGTTTGGTGACGATCTCCGGGCCTGGCTGGAGCATCGCCCGATTGCGGCACGGTCCCCGTCAGTCGGATATCAGGTTGCGAGATTCATTCAGCGGCGGCCGGCGCTGGCCTCGACGCTGGGCGGAATCGTGCTTCTTCTGTGCCTGGTGGCGGGGCTTTCGATCAATACCTACCGGAGCCTGCAGGCCCATGCGCGGCAAACGGCTGCGATGGCGCAGCGCATCGCAGTGGAGCATTACGTCGCCAGTCTCAAGGCTGCAGAGATGAGCGTGGCGGTGGGTGATATGCGTGGTGCCCGAGAGTCACTGCATGCCGCCGAGTCGCAGCATC
>CAZSSV010000207.1:0-4759 GCA_964609425.1 uncultured Isosphaeraceae bacterium
ACCCCAATGGCATGGGACTGCGCACCATTATCGAGCGCGCCGAACAAATTGGAGGCCAGGCAACATCGACGCGGCCGAGTGCTTCCTCACCGGCGAGCGTCACGGGCTCGTCGAACGTGGTACCGCCGTCTTCCGACGTGGCGCATCGCACGCCCGGCCTATCACCTCCGGTGTACCAGACGATCGCCGCTCGAAGCCCGTCGGCAGCGGCGGCCGGCCCGTTGACGGGGCACCCGTTGATCTCCCAGCCGTCCGGCCAGAGATCGGCGGCCGCCGTCCATGCGCCGGCGACTCTCCGAACGACGGCGATGTCGCGACGCTCCGTGGCATCGCGGTCCCGATAGGCGACGACGATTCCCGTCGCAGTCTCAGCCATTGCGGTCGGGCAGCACTCACAGGTGCGGTCGTCCAATCTTGTGGAGGGGCCGATCACGTCTGTAATCACGGCGGTTCGCAGGCTCATGTCGCCGCCTCCGTGTCCATGGTCATCATGGCCGCCGGCCGACATGCCTCGGCCGTCAAGCCAGACGGCACGGACGCCCGCGTCTTCCGGAACCATGGACACGAAACCGTGCTCGGTCTGTGTCCGGTCGTCATTGAGCGTGCCCAGCATGGTCCACGTTTCGCCGTTGTCCGTGGACCGCGCGACGCCAATGTCATAGGCGTAGGTATCCGGGCCACTCTTCTGCAGCCACGTCGCGACGATCGCGCCGTCCGCAGCCGCGATCTGCGGCGTGTCGGCCCAGTTGACGAAAAAGTCCCTGCGCTGGGTGATCGTTGCAGGCGACGACCACCGGTCGCCGTCGAACCTGCTGATGCGCAGGCGCCAGACATTGTCCGACGTTGCGGTTGCATGGACCGGTGCCGGCTCCAGCCATGTGGCCCAGACTCCCTGTTCGGATCCACACACCGCCGGCGCCACGGCATGCGCCGTGGCGGGGGGTTGCGGGGTGGACAGGGCCGCAGCGAGGGCGATGGTGATCAGCATGTGGGGGACTCCGGGACATCATGAATGTGGGTGCGCTTGCCTGCCCAGACGCTCAGGATTTCAACAGCCACCTGCGCGCCACTGCCCGCTGCGATTGCGAATTGGCTCGAGCCTCCTGCAAGCAGTCCGGCAACGTGAAGGTTGTGCTGGAGGTGGTAGATGCCGTCGTGCTCCAGCATGATGCGGTCCAGCTTGCCACCACGCGGATGTGATGTTGGTGTGCAGGGCAGACCTTGAATGTCCCATCGCTTGAATCCGGTGGCAAGGACAAGCGTGTGGCTCTTCCACACACGGCCGCACGTTGCCGTGGCGGACCAGCCCACGTCTGTTCGCGCCACGCTGGCCACGGTCGCCCTGTCCACGGTGGCGACGCCGTACTGCACAACCTGCGATTGCATCTGCTCGAGGACATCGGTACCAAGTGTTCCGATGGGAACGCCGGGCGCATTTCGCAGCCGGGCCTTGGCCAGATCACTCTGATCGTCATCGACCACAGCAATCGTGCGGCCCGCAAACCAGGCCTTGCCATGCGCCGAGGCCAGTGTCATCGCGCAGGCGAGTCCGCCCACCCCGCCGCCGATGATGAGCACGTCGGTCGTCATGGTGCGGAGGATAGCCCGCCCGGGCGGTATCACTCGATCGGCGCGACTCCGTTTGCCCAGTAGGCGGTACCCGGAAGCCCATCGATGCTCTCGGCGTTGTGTTCCTTGGTGAACGAAGCGACTCTCTGTTCACCCCAGGCCTCGGCGTAGTGCGGTAGATCGCCCCGGTGACCTTCAAAGGAGTACCGCGGGACGCCAAACCCGCACGAGGTCGCGACCCGCGTGATGTGCAGCCGAATGATGGCGCGGGTGCCAGGCAGGTCCGGAAAGTGCGTTTCAAGCGCGGCAAAGTCCGCGTGATCTGGCTCGATCACTTCGCCCCGACCATGGAGGCGAAGCGACTTGGGCTTCTCGCCAAACGAGCAGAACAGGATGCACAGCCGGCCGTTCTCTCGCAGATGCGCTGTCGTCTCGATGCCACTGCCCCAGCAGTCGAGATAGGCGACGGTCGCGTCGTCGAGGATGGCAAACGTGCCTTGCAGGCCCTTTGGCGACACGTTGACGTGCCCATCTCCGGCCAAGGGGGCCGTGGCGACGAAGAACATCTCCTGGGCTTCGATGATGGCTCGGTGGGCATCGGTGATGGTTGATTCGTGCGACATGCGGACCTCCAGCCGGCAGTATGGCAGGCCCACGCCCCATGGACTACTCGGGTGGAACCTTCGCTGCCGCTGGCAGCCGGTGCAGGCGGCGGTTTCCGTCTGCGACGAGCAGGTCGCCGGTGTCCGGATCAATTGCCAGCGACGTGACTTCGCTTTGGAAGGGCCGGAGTGAGACGAGCAGGACCGCCGCGTGCGGATCCCAGATCTGAACGCGGCCGTCGCGAGCGCCCGTGACGAGCCAGGTGCCGTCTTCCGTCCACAGGAGGTGGGGAATTGTCGCGAGATTGCCGGTGAGCGTGGCGGTGACCTCGGCCTCGGCCACGTCATAGATCAGCACTTCATTTGACTGCACCGACATCGCGAGCCGCTCGCCTGTTGGATCGAATGCCACGGCGTCGGTCCAGCCGCGAACGACGAGGATGACCGGCATATGGTCGGAGCCTGGCCACCATGCCATGATCCGATGGTCTCGCCCGCCGATGGCAAGCCACTCGCCGCTCGGGTGCCACGCAAGCGTTTGAATGGGCCCGAAATACGGCAGTGCGGTCCGGTGCTCGGGTGCAGTTGCAGGCGGGCTGAGTACGAGGATGCTCGGCCGAACGTCGTCCTCGACGCGCCCATTGACCGCCACGGCGGCCACTCCATCGCGCCTGATGGCCACGACAGGCCGCTCGACGTGGTCCACCCGCTCGGCAACACCGGGCGGCCAGGTTGCTGGTGGGGCTGGTGGGAGCCGCGGCGGCCACGGTGCGCGGACGACCTCATCGGACTCGCCCACGGATACCAACTGACCCTGGCCATCGAATGTGACGTCCCAGACGATACCGCGGGGGCCGGAGATCGTGCCGACTTGCTCCAGCGTCGCGGCGTCCAGCACCCGGATGGTCCGATCGTTTCCGCAGGTGGCGATCCAGCGGTCCATCGGGTCGATCGCAACGCCATGGATGGCGCCGTCGTGGGGTCTGCAGGCGGCGGTGGTTGCTCGATCTTCCAGAGACCACTTGGCGAGGGTGCCGTCGGTCGAGACGCTGACGGCCCACTGTCCATCACTGCTGATCGCCACGCCCTCGACCCGCCGGCTGTGCGCGGGCGGCAGCCTATGCACGCCAGCGGGCGACGCGAGGAGCACGTCGCCAGCATAGGTGCCAATCAGGATGGTGCCGCCTGGGCTCGCCCCGATGACCCGAACGTCATCGCGGCCGGTGTCGGCGATGAGGGCGCCAGTCCGCATCTCGTCATCGAGCTCGCGGACGACACCAGCCTGGTCGGCCGTGATCAGCGTGTCGCCAAGGCGGCAGATGGCCGCAATGTCTGTCGCCAGGGGCGTGACATGGCCGTCCAGATCAATTCGAAACAAGCCGCCGCCGAGCATGAGCACTGCAAAGGCGCCCTCGGGAAGCCGGCACGCCTGCCAGGGCCCGCCGGCCGGCGGGTACTCCGCTCGCCGCGGCGCTGCAGCAAGGACGATGGCTGATCCCGAGTCCGGCCACGCAACGGCTGGGTCCCCGTCCACTGCGGACGCCAACGCATATGTATTGCCCCCCAGCGCACCCGGCAACACGTTGGCTCGGGCCGAGGCGACGAGCCCGCGCATGATCCTCCATGGCCACGCCATGGCGTCGGGAGGCGTGGCGGCGAGCGCCGACTCGGCTGCGGCCAGGTCATGGTGCTCATAGGCCATGGAGGCCGCCAGCAGGCTGCGGCGGGCGGCGGCGTCAGATGCGCGGCCAGCCTGCGTCTGAACCACGAGGCCGGCCACGAGAAGGGTCAGCATCAACGCTGCAATGAGCGCCGAGCGGAGCGGCCGCCGCCTGATCGCCAACACGCTCGACTCGATCGGCCCCGGCGGCCGGGCCAGCACACTCTCGTGCCGCGCAGCGCGGCGCAGGTCTTTCGCCATGGCATCGGCCGATGCGAACCTCCGAGCCGGGTCCTTCGCCATGGCCACGCGGACGATGGCATCGACGTTCCTCCCGAGGCCGGTACGGCCTGGCAGGTGCGGGGGCGGCGTTTCGGTGACGATTCTCGCAGCCTCGGTCAGATGGGCGCCAGTGACGTCGTACGGCGGCTGGCCAGTCAGGAGTTCGTACAACACGACGCCGAGCGCATAGACATCGGCCCGCGCATCGACATCGGCATGGCCAAGCTGCTCGGGGCTCATGTACTGCACGGTTCCGATGATCTCGCCGGTGAGCGTGTGTACCGTCGTCACGGAGACATCGGTGCACCGAGCGACGCCGAAGTCGATGATGCGAGGCTGGCCGAGGTGGTCGACCAGGATGTTGGAGGGTTTGAGATCGCGGTGCACAATGCCCTTGAGATGTCCATGATGAACGCCATCGCAAACGAGGGCCAACAGTTCGCAGCGGGCCTCGGTGTTCAGGCCGGCATTTCGTACGAATGTCGTGATGGGGTGCGCGTCAGGCACGAGGTCCATCGCGAACCACGGCATGGCGCCGAACCCGACATCATCGACGCCCGCGCCGTGGATGGTTGCGATGGTCGAGTGATGGAGCCTGCTGAGCGCTTCAGCCTCCAGTTCGAATCTCCGAAGTACTCGGTGGGTC
>CAZSSV010000208.1:0-4733 GCA_964609425.1 uncultured Isosphaeraceae bacterium
GTATGCTCTGGCCATGCCACGCCTCGCCATCTGGGCCGCTCCAAACCAGACACGCCTGATTCAAAGGGCCCTCGACGAAGGCCCGGCCTCGGACCGCCTGGACCCGGTCGTGATCGGCAGCGAAGATCGAACCCTTGCAGGCGAGATGGCCCACGCCAACGGCGCCGATGTCACCACCGACATCCGAGACGTCCTTCGGGCCGACGCAGACCTCGCATGGATTTCGGCCCCCTCGGCGCTGACCACCGACGTTCGAGCCATGGCCCGCGGGGCCACCATGCCCGTAGCCACGTCCGCACCACCACCGGCGGCTCTGGCCGACCTCCTTTCCGAACCGGACGGCGGCATGTCAGCCGTCTTCATTCCCCTGCTCCGGGGAGGCGCCGCGTTCCATTCGGCTGCAACCGCCCTGGACAGTTTCGGACCCGTTCACTGTGTGCACGTGTCATCGACGGCGGGCGACCACCAATCGTGCGGTTCGGCGCTCGCCCTGGACGCCTTCGACCTGGTCACCCACCTTCTGGGCGTGCCCGACGAAATCTGGGCAGCCCACGCTGGAGATACACCGGTCTCCTCCGACCCGACGGTCCAGCGGCGCGGCCACATGTCGGCCGCCATGCGGTTCGGCACGGAGCGGGCCGCCTCGATCACGGTCAGCGACGGTGGAGGCACCTGGATTCGCCGAGTGGTCATCCTCGGAGAGGGTGGCCGCATCCTCCTGACCGACGAGGGCGTCTCGTGGACAGACCCTGACGGTACGGCGCAGGAGGCACCGCCGACCGAGGGGCAGGCAAACGCCGGCGAACTTGCCGGGTGGCACCTCAGGCGGCTCGCGGCGGGCAAACCATTGCCGACGATCTCCATCGAGGCCGCCATTGCCCTTGAGAGTGCCAGACTCAGTTGCCTGACCCGGCAGGTCGAAGACCCCGAGCACGTCCGAAACATGATTGGTCGAGCGTGACCCCGGCAGTCAGCCCGAGACGCTGCGAGCACGAAGCGGCATGAGCACGCTGGGAATGACGCGATCTTCGACCATGCGTTCGGCATGCCCGGCCAGCGTGGCGAAGATGTCCGGAAGTTCCTTCAGCGAGTGAAACGGGCCGTTGCGCCGAAGCGTGAGATAGACACTGAGAGGCTCCCGCCCCTCTGCGGCCTGGCCTTCGCGGTGACCACCCCGTGTCTTGACTTCCAGGCTTGCCTGAGTCCTGTCCTGCTCGTCCAGAGAGATCGCGATGAAGGGTTGCACATCGGCGAGATGTTCCCGGTCCTGCTGGACGACTTCGGCCAACGCCGATCCCGACAGCAGCGCGTCGAACACGATCTCATTTCGGTTGCCCGAGACATCCAGATCAAACCCGAAGACGAGTTCGATGCACTCGACGTCAAGCGGCGTGATCGACAGGAAGTAGGGCGCCGTTTCGAGCAGCAGCCGGTGGAGGTGATACGGCCCCTCAAGGTCGTCCGGGTTGACCCACCCGCTCCGCACGCTGGTTCGCTGCAGGGACACCCAGGAGTACCGGCCCGCGATTTCGGGCGACTCAAGCGCGATCTCGCCGGCGTACCGACGGAATCGATCGAGTTCAGGCATCTCCTTGCGAAGTCGGCCGAAGAGGTCGAGGACCGACTCGCGATGCGACGGAAGATCGAGGGTCAGGCCGAGCCGCTGATTCACGTAGAAGTCGGTGCACAGAGCGCCGAGAGATTGGGAGGCAACCGTCACGACGCCGATGGTAACGTCCCTCGTCGCATCGTCTGCACCTGCCAGTAGGTCAGCGACCGCCACACCCATTCCATCGGGCCGAACCTGAAGAACCGGAGCCACGCCGGGGACCAGAGACACTGGGCCGCCCAGATCGCCGCCACCACGATCAACTGCGGGGCATAGCCAAGCTGCCCGTGCCAGCCGAAACCCCAGCCGTAGAAGATGACTCCGCACAGCACGCTCTGCGCCAGGTAATTGGTCAGGGCCATGCGGCCGACGGCCGCCAGCACTCGGCGAATTGGCATCATGGCGTGCTCCGATGCAAGCACCAGCCCCCCCCATCCCGCGGCGACGCCCACGCTTCCCCAGTAGTTCCAGAGGCTCAGTCCGAACATGAAGTCGATCCCCACCCATCCAGCGGCGGAACCTCTGGTCAGTCCAATGATGACCAGTGGCAGGCCGACCCCGAATCCGGCCAGGGCCACGGCGAGGCCCCGGCCGGTCCCCCGGGCCCGCTGAAGCCATCCCGCCCGCCAGACCGCCATGCCGACCAACATCAGGCCCCCGCACCGCCACAACTCCCACATCCAGAAGCCGCTGGTCTCAAGCATGAGCGCCAGCTCGAGTCGCTGTGGCGTCTGATCAAGCCAGCCTCCGAGCCACGCTTCGCGCTCGGCTTGAATGCGCTCGGCATTGGGAAGGATTTCCGCCGCCACCTCGGGACCGCCCAGCGTGACCAGCGCCCCGACGCCCCACCAGAGTGCGCTTCCGATCAGCAGCATGCAGAAACCACCAAGGAGCTGCACCCACGGCGGGAGCCGCCGGGCCGGATACACAAGCATTCCGCAGAGCGCGTAGGCCACCAGAATGTCCCCCCACCACACAAGCCATCCGTGGCACACCCCGATCACCAGCAACCACCCCATGCGGCGATACCACATGCCTGCACTTCTGCCCGTGGCCGCTTCAAGCCGCTGGGCAAAGAGCGCCATGCCGACTCCGAAGAGGAACGAGAAGATGGCCATGAACTTCATGTCGGCGAACAGTTGCACAGCGACGAACACCACAAGGTCAATCGGAGTGTCCACGCCTCCATGGACAGGTGCGCTGTAAGCGGGCGATGGCAACGCAAACGTGCGCACGTTCAAGAGAAGAATCCCCAGTACCGCAACGCCCCGCAAGACGTCGAGCATCTCGATGCGGCTTCGGCCCGGCGTGGGCTGAACAAGTTGCGGGGTCACTGGCCCGTGCCCAGCCACATCATGATCGCCTCGGTATCGGACAGGTCGGGTAGCACCAGATCGGCTCCGGCCTGCTCCAATTCGGCGCGGCCGCACGGCCCGGTGGCCACGGCCATCGTCCTGCAGCCGTGCGCCTGGCCGCAGTGCACATCGTGGGGCGTATCCCCGATGACAACCGCATCACCCCCAACACCGCCCCACTTTTCAAGCGCAACCTCCACGAGCCCCGGGCGATCGTCCGCGTCCCCGGCCCAGGCCTGCACGACAAAGTGTGCCATGTCATACCCAGCGGCCTCCAGCTTGGCCCGTCCGGTCCGCGACCAGTTTCCGGTGAGCAGGCCGCACGTCCAGGACGGATGCATGTGGGTCCGCTCAACCAATGCCCTGGCCCCCGGTAGTGCCGAACTCTTCCACACGCCCCCACGGAGTCCCGCCTGGAGCCTGCTGTGATACTCATCCTGAAACGGCGCCTGATCACCGTGCTCGATGCCGCATGCTTCGAGCGCATCTCCAAGAATCAGGCGGTCGAGCCGTCCGGCAAGTGGTATGCCATCGAGACTGAACGTCGATCCATAGAGATGCACTCCCGCCGCAAGGAAGGCCGCCACACCGGCGCCACCGGTCCGCACGAGCGTTCCGTCAATGTCAAAGAGCAGGAGCACAATGCTCAGGCCACGGCCGCGCACACCTGCCGCGCCGCGTCTCCGAGATCGGTCGCCGTCCGCATGGTGGGCAGCCGCTCCTGCGCCTCCGCAAGAACCTCCCGGGCCGCATCGACGTTCGTGCCCTCCAGGCGAACCACCAGCGGAACGTTGAATCCGACTTCCTCGGCAGCGGCCACAATGGCTCGAGCGATACGGTCACACTGCATGATGCCGCCGAAGATGTTCACCAGGACACCCTTGACCGATGCCTCCGCAAGAATGATCCGAAACGCCTCCGTGACGGCTTCCTGGCTTGCGTCGCCCCCAACATCAAGAAAGTTGGCCGGCTCGCCGCCGTGCAACTTGATGATGTCCATGGTGCTCATGGCCAGGCCCGCGCCGTTGACAAGGCACCCGATATCACCTTCGAGCGCGACAAAGCTGAGCCCTGCCTCTCGGGCGCGGAGCTCGTCAGGATCCTCTTCCTTCGGATCGAACAACGCTGAAATGGCCTGTTGGCGGAAGAGGGCGTTGTCATCGAAGTTGAACTTCGCGTCAATGGCGATGACTTCTCCGTCTGGTGCCGCCTCCGTCGCCGGCGTGACAACAAGCGGATTGATCTCGGCGATCGACGCGTCGGACTCCATAAAGAGCTCAGCGAGGTTGAGCGCAAGTTCCGTGAACTGCCGCACCTGACGCCCGCGGAGTCCAAGCGAGAAGGCCAGGTCTCGCGCCTGAAACGGACAAAGCCCATCGAGAGGATGCATCGGGACGCTCAGAATGGCTTCTGGCCGCTCGGCTGCCACCTGCTCGATGTCCACACCGCCCTCGGCCGAGGCAATCAGCGTATTGGTCCGCCTGTTTCGATCGGTGGTGATGGCCAGGTAGATCTCCCGCTCAATGTCGACACCGGCCGCAATGAGGAGCCGATCAACTTCCAATCCTTCCGGCGGCGTCTGCGGCGACACCATGCGATTGCCAAGCATGTACTCGGCCGCGTCGCGCACGTCGTCAATCGTTCGGACAACCTTGACAAAGCCCGCCTTCCCCCGCCCACCAGCATGGACCTGAGCCTTGACGACGATGACGGGGGGGTTGTCGGCGATCAACCGTTCGGCGGCAGACACCGCGGCCTCGACCGTGGTC
>CAZSSV010000209.1:0-4721 GCA_964609425.1 uncultured Isosphaeraceae bacterium
CAGCGTGCCGCATCGCGATCAGCCCACCGATCTGCGACGCGGTGACGCCGCACTCGTGCGGCTCGACGCCCCGCTCACCGGCCAGTCGAGCGGCCGCGTTGAGCACCCACTTCGAGGCCTCCTGCGCCGCCTCCGACGCACCAAGGTCACCGGCACCCGCAGCGGCCGCTGCCGACTGGTCAAACCAATCGGCCGTAGCTGGGATCTCGGTCAGCGCTGCGGCGTCCTTTGCTGAGATCCCCCACACGTCCACGTACCTGGCACGGCGTTGCATCGGCAACTCCGGCAATCGCGACCGTATCTCCGCACGCCACGCATCGTCCACATGGAGAGGCACGAGGTCCGGCTCGGGAAAGTAGCGATAGTCATGGGCGTCCTCTTTGGAACGCTGCAGCACCGTGATCCGCTTCACGTCGTCCCACCCCCGCGTGGACTTGGCACCCGGGCCCATTTCCACGCCGTCTTCCTTCCACTGCCGCACCTGCCGCTCAGCCTCGTGCTCGATCGCCCCATGCACCGCTCTGAAGGAGTTCAGGTTTTTGATCTCTGCGATGGGGGTCGCGACCTCCCGCCCATCGTCGAGCGTCATGATGACGTTGATGTTCGGCTCGAACCGCATGTGGCCCCGCTGCATGATGCCTTCGGTCACACCCAAGGCACGGCAGATCGACCGAAGTTCGCGGCCGAAGGTGACAGCATCCTCTGCGCAGCACAGGTCCGGTTCGGTCACGATCTCCAGGAGCGGTGTGCCAGCGCGGTTGTAATCGATGATCGAGCCGTCGGACGCAATGCCGCCCGGCAATTCGTGGCCAGATTTGCCCGTGTCTTCCTCCAGATGGGCGCGGCGAATGCGAACAGGGCCACTGCCGCCGGCAGCAAGTGGAATCTCCATGGCACCCGCCCCGCAGAGGGGGTGCTCGTACTGGCTGATCTGATAGCCCTTGGGCAGGTCAGGATAGAAGTAGTTTTTGCGGTCCCAACTGCACTGGTTGGGGATGTCGCATCCAAGCGCCGCGCCGACGAGCATGCTCATCTCGACAGCTTCCCGATTCATCGTCGGCAGCGCGCCAGGAAGGCCGAGCGAAACTGGGTCGCACAACGAGTTGGGTGCCGCGTCGTACCAGTCAGGGTGGGCGACATTTGGTGTCCGCGAGAACATCTTCGTTCGCGTCGCAAGTTCAACGTGAACTTCCATGCCAACGATGGTTCGTGTCGCCACCACTTCGGCCATCATCAGCCTCCACACCGAACGCGCACATTGTCGAGCACGTTCATGAAGTTGATGTACGCGTCATAGGGGCTGTCGTACGGGCTGAAGTACTTGTGGACGTCGCCATCGGCCCAGTACTTGGTGCACATGTAGTAGAGGTGGTCAGAGGTTGTGAGCTTGCGCCAGTCCTCAAGAAGGTACGCGTCACCCGCGGCATGTGCGTCGCGGACCGGTCCCTCAAGCCTGTACAGTTCCGCCGCCGCATTCTCCTGCATCGCATTGCCGAGCCAGGCGCTGAGATCTCGCTCTGAGTCCGCCCAGGAGATGGGGTCCGGGGCACGGTACACCCCGACCGGATCAAAGCGATCTACCGCATCCGACACGGTGATGAAGTCGTTCTGGCCCGGATTGGCGTCGAACACCGCACCTGGCAGCGCTTCCAGAAAGTCGAAGATGCCGCTGTCGGCCCACTGGTGCTCTCCGAACGTCTCGTAATCCATAAAGAGGTTGCAGAGGTGCCCATCACCGTTGATCTGATCGACCCACCTCGCAAAGCGATGAACATCGAGGGGCCACTCCGACCAGTTTCGATCCGAAAAGCGGAAGGCGATGTCGTCACTGAGTTGGTAGTTCTTGAGCAGCAGCCGAAGTGGCGCTGCGGTGATGTACTCACTGTTCCCGGCTGGGGCGTATGTGTACGCCGGCGATCGCTCACCGAGCAGTCGGTCCACACCTTCGCACAACATGCCCTTGAATCTGCCGGTCTCGATGACCATCTCGCTGATTCGATCTGAGTAGATGAGTTCAGTGTTGCGATAGACGACGGGCGTCTGGCCAAACAGTTCCTCCATGAGCGCCACGTGCCGTTCGATCTGCGCCTTGAATTCGGCAGGTGCGTAGAGCGCCGTCAGTGAGTGATGGCTGGTCTCCGCAAGAAAGTCGACACAGCCTGTCGCCGCACACTGCTGCAGCAGGTCGATGACATCGGGTGCCCAGTCTCGCATCTGCTCGATGGCAGTTCCCGTCACCGAAAAACTCACCTTGAACCGCCCTTCGTGCCGCTTGATCAGATCGAGCAGCAGCGAGGTCGTCGGCCGATAGCACTTGTCAGCCACCTTCTCCATGATGGATTGGTTCGCTTCGCTGTCAAAGTAGAACGGGTCCGAGCGAAACACCGAATACCGCCGCAGCCGAAACGGCTGGTGGATCTGAAAATAGAAGCAGACTGAGGCCATGGGGCGTGCAGCCTACCGACGCGCGACGCCTTTCGTCGCAAGGAAGTAGCCTGCACACCCTATGGACAGAGCAGCCCTCGCAGCACGCATTGCCGACATCTCAGTTCTCAGGGGCTCATTCACGCTCAGGAGCGGGCGGACAAGTTCCTGGTACATCGACAAGTACCGGTTCTCGACCCGGCCCGACATCCTGGAGGCCCTTGGAGTCATGATCACCGAGCACATCCCGGCCGGCACCACGAGGCTGGCAGGCGCTGAGTTGGGGGGCATCCCGCTGGTCACCACGGCCGCCATGGCCTCCGGCCTGCCCTGCGTGTTCGTCCGGAACGCCAAGAAGGACTACGGCACCGCCAAGCGGTTTGAAGGTGACATCGACCCCGAAGACCACATCGTGCTCATCGAAGACGTCGCCACGACCGGTGGCCAGGTGCTGGAAGCGGCGGCCGACCTCACGCAGACGGGAGGGGCCGTCACCACCATCATCGCGGTCGTCGACCGGATGCAGGGGGCGCGGGAGCGGATCGAAGCAGCGGGCTATGCCTTCAAGGCGCTCTTCACGGTCGAGGATCTGGGGATCGATCCGACGGTGGACTGAGTGGCACGGCCGCCTTGACGGCCGTGCGGAGCCGCCGACTCAGCCCGCGTCCCATGACGATGCCGATCGGCATCAAGACGACGAGCGTGGCACCGCGGACGAGCAGGTCGGCCAAGAGTCCCAGTGCCAGGGCATCTGGCAGCATCTCCAGACGCGCGGTCATCCAGCCCACGGACCACTCTCGCAGCCCGGGCGCCCCACCGATGAAGGGAATGCTCGACGCCACCGAGGCCGTTCCGGCCAGCGCTCCGGCCGTCCCCACATCAATCTGCTGACCCAGCAGGGCAAACGCCGCCACGTATCGCAGCATCGACCACCCCAGATCGATCCACATCGCGGCGGCTGCCAGAGACGCGAGCCGGGTCGAGGCGGCGATCGACACCAGAAGGAACCCGGCAAGCACGCACGCCCAACCCACTGACACCAGCACGGTTGATCCCCCCACCGCCCACGCGCCCGCGAGCATGACCAGCCCCGTCGCTGACCCGATCAGCCGCACCGACACGACAGCGATTCCAGCCCGCATTGGCGGAACCCCGTGCACGAGCCGGTGATACCCAATGCGGCCAAGTGCCCCGGGCCACAACGGAAGCATGTTGAGCAGGGTCGACACCGTCACCAGCCTGGACATTTCCCCCAAGGGCACCCAGACGCCCGACGTCCGCCGCAGCATCAGGGATTGGGCCACAGCTGACGTTGGAATCGCCCCCACGACACCCAGCACAAGCATGGCGATCCACTGTGGGTGTGGGTTCTTGAGCGCGGCCCACGCCTGGGCGAGCTCGCCGGATCGTGAGACGACCAGCCAAATGGCAGCGGCCAGCAGCAGGAGCCCCACGGCCGACCCGACCACCCGCCAGCGATGCCAGCGGCGGCCCGACCGCCTCGTGTCAGGGCCCGCCTGCGTCACGGCCGGATCCAAACTGTCGCTCGGCCTGCAACTGCAGGGTGACTTCAATCCACTCGGCGAGTTGGCGCACCTGGTAGTCACTCGACAGCAGGCTCTCGCTCACTGCCGGCTCGTCAAGTGCCTTGGCCGGGTCTCCAAACTGAGCAAGAATGCGCATCAGGAGTACGCGTCGGATGAGCGGGTCCGTGCTCGCCTCAACGAGTCTCCAGAGGCTCGTCAGCCGATCGCTGTGCGGCAGCGTCGTCACGAGCCACGCCTGAGAGACGGGCCCCAGTTCAGGCCAGAGTTCGATGACTGCCGCCAGAATCTGAGCGGCCCGTTCCTGATCCAGTTTCGAAGCGCCTTCGGCAGCATCCTGCTCCGCCACCACCTGCACCAGGAGCGCCGCATCGACCGCGGCCGACCCGGTACCGCGCCCCACGCGGTCGATCGCCTGCGAAATCCACTGCTCGGTGACCCGCTGTCCATCGACACGAATCTCATCCGCTTGGAACCTGCCGCCGAGCATGCCCGGCTTGCCAGCAGCAGATTGGGAGGCTTGCCCGATGATGAATCGCGGATTGAGAATGGCATCCACATCGATGGAGCCACCATGCAGCGGTCGGCCCATCAGCGCAGCGCCGATCCATGTCGAGCGAAGATCGATCGACGCGGTGAGTTCACCATGTGCCGCCAGTTGGAGCCCCGTTCCGATGTCAACCAGGATGGGCGGACCAGGCTTCATGTCCGCATAGGGCACGTCCACATCCGCCTGAATCACCAGAAGTTGGT
>CAZSSV010000210.1:0-4703 GCA_964609425.1 uncultured Isosphaeraceae bacterium
AGTCGCAGGCCTGCAGCCACGACTCATACACGCCCCGCGGCGCCCACCCGGCGTGAATCAGGCGGCTGCCTGCAGCTGACTGCAGGTGGGCCAGTTCCGGCGGCACCTGGCCAAACTGCTCGCCCAGGAGCACCCAGCCGATGCCACGTGATTCCCCCATGGACTGCTCAATGGCCAGGAGTTCAGCCGGTCCCTTGTCATGCTCCCAGCGGTGCGGCCAGGCCACAAGCGTGAGCCCGCGGCGACGGGCCTCAGATGCGTTATGTAAAACTCGCTCGTCCACCTCAGACGGCACCTCGACCGGAGGCCAGGCGATGACCGAGCGATCGGCAACCTCACCCAGAACGTCCCGGTCGATGGGCGCCCGGCCCCGCCGCAGCAGGATCTCCATGTGCTCAAGGAACGAATCGCGGTTCCAGCGGCTGTTCCACAGCACCACGTCGGCGGCGAGCATGGACATGAGGTTCGTGACCGCCGCGTGCGCATCCCGCGAATCGCCACGTCCCTCCGCAGCCGGATACGCCGCCTGATTCTCGTGCATGTAGAGCACGCGAGGGACGCCAGCCAACGACGCTGGCAGCAGCGCCGCGAGGTCGCACAGCGAGACCAGCGAGGTCGCAAAGATGGCGTCCCACGGCCGCTCAAGAAGCCCCCGCCCCAGTGCTGCGTCGACCAGATCGGCGGCGCCCAATCGGAGCCGCCATCGCCAGTTGGCTGGCGGAAGCGACTGCCAGCACCACGAATCGGTCCCATGGCGCTGGATCGATGCGCGGACCGAGGCATGTGACCCCCCATCCCACGCCTCAAAGGCGAGAATTCGTCGTCCGCTACACTCGCCGGCCATGGATCCGCTTGAAGCACCAGACACGCCTGAGCCTCCTCCGATTCTTGCGCCACTCTGTTCGGTGTTTCGACGATACCTGAAGGCGCAGTCGCTGAGGTACACCGCCGAGCGGGCCGACATTCTCGCCGCCGTCATGGGAACCGAGGGTCTCTTTGATGCCGACTCGCTTCTGATGGATATGCGACTGCACGATCGCAGCGAAGTCTCCAAAGCGACCGTGTACCGCACGCTTCGCCTCCTTCAGGACGCGGGCATCATCATGCCCTTCATGCTGCTGGACGCGAAGGTCACACACTATCAGCTCGCCTATGGGCGGAAGCCGTCCGACTACATCGTCTGCATGCAGACCGGCCGCTTTGAGCCCATTGAATGCGACGACGTGGTTCGGCTGCGTACCCGCCTGGCGGAAGCGCGGGGCTGGCAGGCCGTCGGCCATCGCTTCGTCATCTACGGCATTGCGCCAGACGCTGACACCGAGGCCAGCCGAGCCGCATCCGACCAGTAGAGCGCCGCGACTCGCCCGCCTGCGGCGTGGCACAACTCGATCTCGAGCGGGTCGAGCGATTGCCACAGACCTTCGCCTGGACGTGCGATCCTGGCAGCCCACTCGACGCAGACGATGGTGTCGGCCGAGGCAGACCACTCGTCCCAGCCCAGCTCGATCACCTCGTCCGGCGAGGTGAGCCGCCACGCGTCGACATGGATGAATCGCCCCCCCTGGGGCCGGACGTGCTCGTGCACGATTCCAAACGATGGGCTGGAGAGATCATGGACGCCCAGCACGTCGGCAATCCCGCGAACGAGCGTGGTCTTTCCCGCGCCCAACATACCCCGCAGCGCCACGACGTCACCACCCTGCAGCACGGCGCCGATGGATCGGCCGAGCCGGTGGGTCACGGCCGCATCACCCAGGTGCGTTTCCATCACGACCCGTGCACCCAACCGAGTTCCGAACCGTCCGCGACGTGTCCGTCCGAGTACTCCACGAGCACCGCCGAGCCGCCGGACCCGTGCGCCAGTTCTCCGATCTTCGTCACGACGCACGACGTGCCACCCACGCATACCGGCACGTCCGCGGCAGCGTCTGCGGCAAAGAGGAGTTCGTAGTCCTCCCCATCGCCCAGCGCCGCCAGCGTTGTGGTCCCTTCACGCGCAGGAACAGCGGATGCCTGAAGGACCGCCTGGCATCCCGATGCCGACGCGAGCCTCCCCGCATCCCGGCACAACCCATCGCTGATGTCGATCATGGCGTGGAGGTCCAGTGCGAGCGCCGCGCGAAGTGCCAGAGCCTCCTCAATCCGCGGCGTGAAGTCCAGGTGGTGCCCACCTCCGTCTGGCTGCACGGCCCCCCCCACCACGCCGGTCACATACAGCCCGTCCCCAGGACAGCCTCCAGACCGCCCAACCGGTGGATTGGCCGTGCCGAGCACCGAGACCGAGATGGTCAAGGGGTGCGACTCCGATCGCTGCATGGCCACATCGCCCCCAACCAGTGGCGCCCCCCACCGCGATGCGGCCTCCTGAAGGCCCATGCACAGCAGCTCCACATCGCCCGAGCGGGCGTGGGCTGGCAGGACCACCGCCGCGAGCGTGGCCAACGGCTGGCCCCCCATCGCCGCCACATCGCTCAAGGAGCGACAGACGGCCTTCCGACCAATGCGGTCCCATCCCACACGATCGGCGCGAACGTGGACGCCGTCAATGACTTGATCCACACCGGCCAGGAGGCCACCGGCCACGTCCAACACGGCCAGGTCGTCGCCTGGTCCAACCAGCACGCGGGGGTCGGTGGTCCGAACGTGCCGACCGATGAGCGTCATGACATCCGTTTCCTGCACTCCCGCATGGTAGTTCCGCCTGTGCCAGGTCGGTCTGTGCGGCCTGACCCAGCCTCGCCCAGGAGAATCGCGGCATCGAAGGAACCGCCTGGAGCGTCCCGCGTATGGTTGGATGGCCAGCCCGGCCACACCACGCGCTTCCATTCAATTCGTCCTTTCTCCCCGCAACGCCGCCGAATCCTTCAAGGGTTGGGCGGCGTTGCTGCGCGGTCCCCCACTCCTGCGAACCCACGTGCGCTCGTGCGAGACGCGCTTCGTTCGCGATCAGCGCGACGCCATCTCATGCAGCGCGCGGCAGGCACGGTCCGTGGCCCCCTGCCGCGCGCGAATGACCGCCTGGCCCTTCTCCACCAGCGCCGCCCGAGTCTCCGCGCACGAGACGAGCTGCTGAAGGACGCCTGGCAATGCGCTCGCGTGGCACTGAATGAGTCCCCCTCCCCCCACTAGGGCGCTCACCACTTCCTGAAAGTCGGATACCGCGGGGCCGATCACCGTTGCCGCCCCCCGCGCCACCGGCTCGATGGGATCGGACCCGTGAAGCCGACCGAAACTTCGCCCGACGACGACGATGTCCGCGCGTGCATAGGCGTCGCTGAGATCACCAATCGTGTCCAACACAAAGCGGTCTCCGGCTGCAGCCCGCCCAGAGGACCTGCGTGTGCACGGGGCCAGGACCTCCGCAGAGCCGTCCCACCACTCGGGCCGCCGTGGTGCTACGAGCAACTGAACACCTTCAGGGCAGGCCTCGCGAAGGAGCGCGTCCTCCCCGGGTGCCGTCGATCCACCCACAATCAGCAGTCGCTCCGGCTCGACCCCCATGGACGAAGCCAGCGCCGCGCTGCCGGTCGTTTCGGAGCTGCCCACACTGTCCCACTTCATGCTGCCCGTGATTTCGACGCGATCCGGCGGAACGCCGAGATCGATGAATCGGTCGGCGGCCTCCTGATGCTGCGCGCCCACCGCCGCCAGCTGCCTGAACATTCGGCGGACCAGCGGTCGTATCAAGCGGTACCGCCGATGGCTCCTCGCCGAAAGCCGCCCACTGACCACCATGACCGGCACGCCCCGGCGGACGCATGCCGACGTCATGTTCGGCCAGACTTCGAGTTCCACCAACCCCAGTGCCGTGGGCTGTACGGCGTCAAGAAACCGCCGGACACTCCAGGAGAGGTCGAGTGGCCACCGCACGACCGGGTGCCGATCTCCGAACAGCACCCCGGCCCGGGCGACTCCCGTGTCGGTGGTACTGGCGATCACCACGTCCAGATCCTCAACCGCCTCCAGGGCGGCGACAAGCCCCCGAATGGACCCGACTTCGCCGACCGACACCGCATGAAGCAGCACGCGGCCTCCCGCCGGTGCTGGCGGCAGGGCCGTGCATCGGCCGAAACGTCCCCGCCAGTCGGTCCGATGCTTGCCACGCAGAAGCATCCGCGGCACCCACACAGGCGCAGCGACCAAGGCCGCGAGCATCAGGACCGCATCGACGAGCACACGCATGGCGGGAGTGTAGAGGCACCACGCCACGCCCTCTCAGCCCCCTGGGGGCCATGGCGGCATCAGCGAGCCCTGGCAGATGTCCAATCCAGGCCGCCATCCTCGTTGGAACCATTCAAACGGAGTTTCGTATGGCTAGGCAGATCCACGCCTTGCCGCGGGGGACGATCTCTGCGATCGTGATCTGCGTGGGCCTGGACGGAGTGCATGCCGACATGATGGAACTGCATGTCATCAATCGAAAGACCGGGCAACTGATGCGGGCGTTCGCGCTTGGCGACGCCGCCGAGGTGCTGATTGGTCGGCACGAAACCTGCGACATCCAATTGGATGCCCCGAGCGTGTCCCGGGAGCACTGCGTCATCGAGTCCATCGACGGCGATCTGCACATCCGCGATCTGGAGTCAACCGGCGGCACACGGTGCAGCGGGGCGCCCATCGACGACGTCAGGCTGCAGCACGGCCTCGAGGTCGAGGTCGGGCCGGCGCTGCTTCGATTCGTCGAGGGCTGAAGCGGCTCAGAT
>CAZSSV010000211.1:0-4693 GCA_964609425.1 uncultured Isosphaeraceae bacterium
CCCATCCCTCGGGCGGGGTGCTACCCGGAGGGGGCCTGTCTCGGTGTGTGCCGGTCGTGGTGGTATGCATGCGTACCGGTGCCAACTGGTATCCCTGTGCTGGGCCTCCTGACTGAGGAACGCGGCTGGGCGACGGACGGCGGCTCGAACCACTGCGGCGCGTGTCTGACGTGGCATTGGCCACACATCCCGAACGCTCACCTGTGCGGTCAACCCCTTGGGCCGATCCCGTGCAATGTGTGACATCCGGTGCGAGGCCTCGCAGCCGATGCGCAGGTTTCGTGTCTTGGGCAGTTCATTCTGGAGGACTCTGATCATGTTCATCTTCAAACTCAAACGTGCACGCGGCGTCACGATGCGCGGGCTGCTTGACAATCACACGCTGTGGCTCGTGGTCGCGGCCACGGCGGCCGTCACCGGGCAGGCGCTGGCGGCCGGCGAAGCTCCTCCGACCATCGTGGCGCACCTACGTGATCACTTTGTCGGTCACAGGACGCTTGATGCGACGATTCGCGTGGAACTCCATATGGACGAAGCGTCGGGTGGCGATGACATTCAATCGATGGTCCTGATTCAGAGTGAAGACGGTCAGGTTGCCAGTCGCACCCGGTTTGGCGGCGATGATGGCGCCATCGTGGGTGTGTCCGCCGGATGGGATGGCGATCGGGCGTGGCGTGTGGATCGTCCTTCCGGCATCCTGACCTCTTGGGCGGCGCCGCTTGCGGGCCAGCCCGGAGTGACCGTCAACCCTCTGTATCTGGCGGGATCCTTGCTGCTCGATGACTTTGGATCGCCCGGGGTGCTTGTGCCGGCTTCAGATGTGAGCGATCCGGCCAAGTGGGAAGCGGCGCTCTCCCGCGCTCAGCCGCTCCCTGATGGCCGGGTTCGCGTTTCGCTGTCGGAAGCCGCCCACGCCTCGCTGCGAGCGGCCGCCGCAACCGGCGACCGTGGAGCCGCCTTGCTTCAGGGAGGCTGGTTTGAGTTGACCCCAGCCCAGGAGGAGGGATTCCCGCTCAAGACGATGACGCTCGTCTCCGCGGGCGGCGAGCCTGTCACGCAGATTGAATTCAATGGCAGCGTAGCGTCGGCGGAGGGGGGGACCATCCGCGTTTGGCCGGCGTGCGTTTCAATCACGCCGCAGGTTGCGGGGCGTGTCGGCCCGGTGACGGAGTTTCAAGTGCTCGAACTGAACCATCCACCGCTGGGCGAGGTGAACTGCAGCCCCGACGTGTCGGATGTTCGGCTTGTGGTTGATGGCGACATACCCTACGAACCATCATGATGATTCGAACGGTTCTGGCGGCCGTGATGGTGGCGGCTTCGGGATGCGTTGACAGACCGGAGCCTATTCAGCACAGTGGCGAGCCAGTGGATCTCGGGACTGCATCGGCCGGTGAGGTGCGAAGCATGGAGGTTCTGCTTCCGGACGCGCTGGCGAGCCGTGTCGACGCAGTCGATGTGTCGGCACCGTGGATGGATGTGTCGTTGGATGGCCCTGCGGTGCAGGTCCACGCCAAGTACCTCAATCAGGGTGGACCCTGGATCGAGCGCGTTGCGCTGTTCGCTGATGATGTGCCGATCGGCTGGATCGAGGTGCACGGGCAGGTCCGCCCGGCGCTGAAACTGCTGGCGGTCGCGGATTCGCTCGGCGGCATTCGAAATGCAGATCTTCCGCTCACGATCGTCCTGCCGATTGAGATTGGAGACATGCATCCCGCGAGCGACCTGGTGGCGCGGGTTCGTTCTCTCGGGAATGCTGTGGAGTGCGTTGGAACCATATCTCGCCCAGGCGTAGCCGAAGTGGAACTGCGCATCACGCCACGTGCGCCGCTCGGGGCGTGGCGAGCGGTGGTGTCGCTGTTCACGCCCGATGGCGTGTTGGTCGGCACCGTGCCGCTGGCCGTGACCGTGCTTGATCCAGACTGTCGGCCCTTGAGTCTGGGGCCGCTCGCCTTTGGCTGGGTTCGGCCGGGTGCGCAGAAGTCTGTATCCCTCGAGGTGCCGCTGGAAATGGGCCCGGTCGAACTGCTTGAGCGTACGGTCGAAGGGCTTGTCTGGACACCGACCCCGACCGGTGGGCAGGCGAGCCTGTCGGTACCGGTGGCGGCCTCTGGCGGTTCCGAGCGGGGATCGCTTTTGGTCAAGACGGGCGATGGCCGCACATGGTCGGTGGCCGTGACGGCCCAGATCGATACGCGAAGTCCGCTGGCGCCCGACAGTCCTCTCGTGCGGCGGGCAGCTGCGTGCCTTGACGCCGGTGATGAGGCGGCCGCGATCGAGCTCCTGCTGAGGCAAGACTCGAGTCAACGGTGGCTCGATCCGGAGAGTCCGTTTCTGTGGAGCGAGGCCCGGTTCCTCCAGGCGCTACACGCAGATGGCGCTGTCATACGTGATCGCCTCTGGGCCGACGGAGAGGTCGTGGCGGATCTTCTGAGCCTTCTGATGCCTCGCATCTCGGACGCCGGTGCGCCGCCACGCTGCGAGCAGCGCGTGTCTGCAGCGGAGGCGTTTCTGTCGAGCCTTCCTCCGGCCGACGTCCTGACCCGCTATGCAGCGGCCTACGTCAAGGCATACTCGGATCGAGCCGCCGAGTACCGCAGGCACCTCAGTCGAGAAAGTCTTTCGCCTTGAGACGCGCCGGAACATACTCCTCGGTGACGTAGGAGATGTCCTTGGTGATCAGCGATTCGACTTCCATCTTGAAGCCGTTGCCGAGGAGTTTCTTGATCTCTCGCTGCCACGGCCGCTTGTCCTTGAACCACGGGTACTCGGCAATCTGGCGGGCGCGGGTGATGTCGCGGTCGTTGAGGGCGATGCGGACATCAGGCGAGAGCTCACAGCGGTCATAATCTTCGGCGCGGATGCCGATGAACTTGGCGTCAGGGATCGCCATCCGCTCGCTTTCAAAGGCGAGGTTGATCGAACCCTGCTTGATGACACTGTAGATGTAGTGCCCCCATGGATCGCAGTCGAGCAGGCAGTAGATGGGAAGGCCGAGCTCCTTGTTCAGCCGGTGCAGCAGGCGACGTACGCCGCGCGGGGGCTGCCCCGAACCCTCCGTCAGGATGCAGTTGTGCGTTTCCCAGAAGCGGTCTTCGTTGAAGCGGCTCCAGACCGTGTCCTTCTCAACGTGCAGCACGAACTTGGCGTCGCACTTTTTGAACTGAATGACACTCGGTTCGCAGATGCTTGGAATGGCGTAGCCGCCGGTGCCCATGCGGCGGCAGTCGATTTCATCGCCGTTGTCCTCGACGGTGATGTTGCCGACCATCGTGCCACGCTTCTTGGCGAACACGTGCAGTTCCTCTCGCAGGCCGCCGAGTGACACCTCAAGGTCTTCGAGCACGGTGTCAGACTCACTCTGATCGTTGAAGGTCTTCTCCTGCGTGCCCTCGATCGTGTGCAGCGTCATGTAGTACATGCCACGAAGGCTCAATGTCTTCTCGGCCTTGATGAGCTCGCGGCTTCCCTTGGCCAGAAGCAGCGTTTGCATGAACTTCCTTGCCTGGCCGACATTGAAGAGACTTCTCGTCTGGGTCGAGTCGCCCATCTCGAGGATCCGCTTCCGCTTGTTCCAATTCATATTGGTGACGGTTCGCAGCGGAATCTCGACGCTCGGTTCGCGTCCCTTGAGCCCGTCCCTCGCTACGCCGTCTGCGAGCAGTTCAATCGCCCGCACTGTGACCTTGTCGCGTTCCTTGGACACGGCGCCGCCACGCTTGGCGGCAGCGTTCTTCCTCGTGGGTGCCTTTTTGGTCACCTTCTTCGACGCGGTCTTCTTGCGTGTCGTCTTCTTGGCCATCAGGGCTTTGCCTTCTTCTTCGATCGCGTTGGCTTCTTCTTCGCCTTCTTGCGGCGGCCCTTCAGCGAGACGGCGCCGAAGAGGTCTTCGTCCTCTCGTGGTTCATTGTCACCGGATTGAAGGTCTTCGACGATGATGACATCGTCATCCTTGGCGAGTCGCCCGCCGTCGTCGACCACCTTGCCCTCGTCATCGAGCATCTGATCGGCTTCGGCGGTCTTCCTGGCAGCTTGCTTCTGCAGGGAGGCGTACAGCTTCTTTGCATCGACACCGGTTATGGCATGACAGGCCTGAGAAATCTCCCCGATGTACCGCTCGAAAATGCTGCGGCGCTCCGATTCCTTCTTCATCCGCTGGCGGCGTCGTAGGTAGGTGCCCAGCTTGCGGCCGCACTCTTGCAACGCGAGCCGCATTTCTTTGCGGATCTCGTCGTAATCGGCGATGGCCTCCTTGGACTCGCTGGTGAATGGCACCCAGACGCTTGCCATGTGAATCATGAGAACGATTGGGCCGACAGGCAGGGCGCCGCGTGGCTGCTGGAGGTTGTAGTTCTTCCATCCGGTCTCGACCACCGCCTTGAAGGAACTGCATGCACTCTGCTGATAGAGCAGCGGAACGCGGTTGGCGAATCGAAGGATGCGTGCCGATTCCTCGGTCTTGAGTTCGCCTCCATACGCGATGGCGACTTCCATTTGAAATGGATTGCCGCGGTAGACGGCGGGGGGGCGGGTGGCGGCCGCGAAAAACTCCGCCTTGACTTCTTTGAGCAAGCCGGCCAGCAGTGCCTTCGAGCCAATCGGTACGAGGCAGTCGGTCGGAGGCGATGTGATGCGTGTGTCCTGGATGGACTTGTAGAGTCTCTCGGCTTCGGTGTGGCCGACGTTCTTGACC
>CAZSSV010000212.1:0-4669 GCA_964609425.1 uncultured Isosphaeraceae bacterium
GACGTGGAGGGCTCGCAGGCATGGAAAGTCATCTGCGTCCCCGACGACGCACAGGGCGCATCTGACATTCGGTACTTCGACATTGAGTCGGGACTGCAGGTCAAGGTCGTTGAGATCGGGGACGGAAAGGCGGCGGCCTTTCCGACGGAGAAGTACATGTCGGACTACCAGCAGGTCGGCCCCGTCCGCATCGCGCTGGATACGACCATCAACATCGGCCGGAGTCGAGTACGCATCGTCATGGAGGCGATGCAGGCCGACGTGGGCATCCCGGCCTGCCTGTTCGATCCTCCGGACGGGCCTGTTGAGACGGCCCCCTTGCCTGACCCGCGTGAGACGCTGGAGGCCTTCATGTCGGTGGACCTCGACAGGCTTTCGGCAGCGGAAACACAGCGATGGCTTGCCCGGCTGACCGGCGCGAGGAAGGCGATCGACGGCGCTGCTCCGGAAGCTGCTGAGATGAACTCAGCCCTGCGTCAGTTTCAGATCGACTGTGCGGCGCACCTTCGTCAGATCACATCCGGCGGGGAGTGATCGGTGTGGGTGCCGCCCGCCCCGGCACCTCCGCCCATCGGCATGCGGGGCAGCCCGCATGTCGACCCACGGGTCGACCCCCATGTAGACCCCCATGTAGACCCACGGGCAGGCCCCCGGGTCGGCCCCCGGGTAGGCCCCCGGGTAGACCCCGTGGAGGCGGCAGCGTGCTGGCATGAGAAGCCCTAGGCGCCGCGCGTGGAAAGCGGGGGCACGTCGCATCCGAGGTGCGACACGCCTGCTGCAAGCGTGGGTGGATCGCCGGCAGGGGGCGCGTGTTGACCGCCGCGCACGACAGCGGGCGCCGGTCCGAAGACCGACGCCCGCTGGGTTGAACACAGTTCTCAGATCAGATCACGGGGCACATCCGAAGTCGGCGATTGCTTCGAGCAGATCGTCGACGTCGTATTCGGTACCGAAGCCATTGATGATGTGGAGGATGTCGTCCACATCGGTGTCTCCGTCACCGTCGGCGTCGCCCGTGCAACTGCTGTCGCACTCGTCGGGGATGCCGTTGCCATTGGCGTCTTCACTGGTGCCGTTGGCAATGTCACACGCGTCGGGCACGTGGTTGGCATTGCAGTCCTGCTCACCCTGGTAGGTGGCAATCGTGCCAGCAGCCTGTTGCCAGACTTCGCCCGCGGCATCACGGCCCTGCAGGAGGGCGTCGAACATGATCTCGGAATCGAGACTCATGGTCGTGAGTCGCGCGACCCACACGCCCTGCCGCTGGTCACAGTTCTGATCCGTGTAGCCAGCCGCGGCACCTGCTGGATCATCCGGGATGATGAACCAGACGCCATTGTCGGCGGTGACATCACCGCCGGCTTCGAAGTTGTCCCAATCAATGCCGATGTCATTCAGACCATTGGCGGGATAGGGGAACCCACTGGCATCGATCGAACCGATGCCGACGCGGCTGTCCCATTCCAGATCAGGTGCCAACTCGTAGAACTCAGGGTTGACGCCGAGGCTCGTCGGCCCGCCGTAGCCGTCCTGGTAGAAGGACGTGCTGCTGGTGAGCGTCTTCTGCTGTGCCTCGTTGCCCGCGACGGCGTCCAGACGCCAGCCCGCAGGAAGGTCGACAAAGAGGTCGACGGTGTAGTGGGGCTGGTCGAGCGCGGTGAGATCTACACCGACGATGCTCCACGTCACACCGACGTCGTCGCCGCCGCCCGTGTCACAGGGGTTCGACGCGCAGGTCGTGCCGTCACCCTGGTATGTGCCATTGATCGCAAGGCACTGGACTTCGGTGAGCGAGCCGGTGCAGTCCGTACCGACACAGCAGGCGCCGGTCTCGGGAGTACCGCAGGGATCGGGATCGCACGGCGCGTCGTCGCCCTGATAGGTGCCGCCCTTGAGCGTGCACTCGGTCTCGGTCATGGTGTAGCACACGCCAGCGACGCAGCACCCGCCGGTGGCCGGTGCGGCGCAGGGATCTGGCGAGCAGGGCACGCCGTTGCCCTGGTACGTGCCACCGCCCGAGTAACAGGCGGCCTCGGTCACGTAACTGCACGAACCATTGATGCAGCAGGCGCCCTGTTCCGGGGTGCCGAGGTCAGCATCGATCGTCAGGGTGCCTGGGCCGGTTGCGCCGAGCCATCCGCCGATACGGATGTAGTAGCTCTGACCGCCGGTCACCGACACCGTGTCGATTTGGGAGTGATACTCCTGGCAGCCCGAACTGTCGCCGTAGTCGCCGTTGCAGGCGATCTGGACGAGGCTGCTGCACGAGGCACCTTCGTAGAGTACGAGCGATGTGTCGTAGGACGACGTGTCGCAGGTTGTGAAGGTCGCAGTACCGTCTGCGGCTGGGGTCCAGACGAACCACATGTCGGCGCTGCCGCTCCAGTCGAGGTAGGTCCCGTCGCACTGGGATTCGTCAGGATCGCCGTATCCACTGTCGGTCAGGTTGGATGTATCGAAGGCATTGCCGCCTTCAGTGGCCGCGGCCGCCTCGGCGCAGGAGTCACCTTCGCCACCGCCACCGCCACCGCATGGATTGCCCGAGCAGTCAGTGCCGTCGCCCTGATAACTGCCGCCGAACGAGCTGCAGTCTGCAGGGGTGGCGATGACACAGTCGGTTCCGATGCAGCATGCACCGTCACTGCCACCGCCGCCGCATGGGTCGCCGGTGCAGTCCGTGTTGTCACCCATGTAGGTGCCGCTGCAGTCCGCCTCGGTTGTGACCGAGCAGACCGTATCGACGCAGCACGCGCCGGTTGGGTCGCCACCGCCTGTGCAGTTGGTCGGGTCGCAGTCGCCGCCGTCACAATCGAAGGCGTCACAGTTCAGATAGATCGGCACGCCGTTCCAACTGTACGAGCCGTCGTCACAGTATCCGTCGCCGACCCAGTAATCGGGGCAGCAATTGCCGAAGCAGTCTTCGATTTCGCCGGCAGGACAGTCGCCGCCGCCACCGCCGCCGCCTGCGCACACGTCGTCGCGGACGCTGACGAAGCCGGACTTATCGATGCGGGTGCCGTAGTTCTCGCAACTGTAGGAACAGTGCGTCACGACGCCGATGATCTCGCCGTTGTAGAGGATCGACGAGCCGGAGTTGCCGTAGGTGACGTCCAGGTTGTAGTACACGGTGTCCGAGTCTGTTCCGATCATCGGACCCTCGCAGAACTGCTGGGTCTGGCTGCGAACGCACTCGTCATCGACGCCGTATCCGTTGACCGTCAGGTCGCCCGATCCGGGAACGCTTCCGGCGATGTCGACGAAGGCGCCATATCGCTCATATGGCGTCTGCCCGTCGCTGTTGGTGCCAGCCTTGACGGCACCGTAGTCGTTGCCGACGCCGCCATTGACACCGTCGAGACCGGTGATCGGGAATTGATCGGCGACAGGGGGATTGTTCGTAGAGCAGTTGCTGCTCGAGTCGGGGACGTTGAATTGCAGCACGTCGCCGGACGACAGGCAGTGGCCCGCCGTGACAAAGCATGACTCGGCGTTGTACATCGTGGCGCTGCAGCCGGTCGGGTACAGACGCGCAAATCGGTTGTCGCTCGAGGGCACGCGATCATCGGAGCCGCAGATACCGCAGCCATCGCCTCGTTCCACGTGCGCGGCTTCCCAGGTCGCGGTGTCAATTGAGAGTTGGTTGTTGGTCAGGCCACCGGCGACCATCTCCACGCGAACGGAGTTACCGTTGAAATATGCGGTGGTGTTGTTCCACATGGCCAGCGTGCTGGAGTCAAGCTCCTGCACCTCACCGTCGCGGAGGCTGGTGACGCGAATGAACGAGCCGGTGCCCAGCTTGGTGTCTTCGCCGAAGTACAGTCGCAGCCAAGCCGCGTTGCCGACGGACACAACGTCGTCGAAGACCACGCTCGGTGCCTTACTTGAGTTATCCAGATCGAGCCCGCGGGCACCGATCCACGCATGGTTGCCAACTGGGAAGTCGAGGGTATTGCCCTCGTCCGCTGTCGCTGTGGCGACGCCTGTCGGAACCGCGACCAAAGCTGCCGCCATGGCAGCGTATGCCAGACACTTTGTCATTGAATGGACTCCTCTCCTGGTCAGGGTCGTCCCCGCCCACAGCAACCCTACCACAAGCGCCGTGCGTGGCAACCCGCTTTTTGGGCTTCCTGCCCTTGATATTGAGCTGTGACGGCCGTACCTGCTAGGCTTCCGCCCACGATCAAGGAGGCTTGAGACCCACTATGGGCTTGCTGGCATCGGGTGTTGGGTTCGAGGAGTTTGTCGGGCGGCTTCATCCATTGCTGCTGCATTTTCCGATTGCATTGCTCCTGGTTGCTGCCGGCATCGAGGTGGTGCGGTACCTGTGTGGCAGGCGCGACACGCCGTCTCCTGCGGCAACGGTGTGCTTGTGGCTTGGGCTGGTGTCGGCCGTTCTGGCCGTCTGGGCGGGTTGGGAACTCGCTGAATCACAGCAGGAGACCGGCTCGCTGGTGGCGCTGCACCGCTGGACAGCCGTGGCCGCATTGTGTGCAGCGGCGCTTGCGGCTGCGGCGTGGACCATGCGGCGGCTCAAGGGGCGCGACTGGACCGGGGCGCACGTCTCGCTCTTGCTCGTCGCAGCCGTGATGGTGGCCGTCAGCGGGCACTTCGGCGCTGAAATGAAGTGGGGGGAAGGCTGGCTGACGAAGCCCTCGACACGAACCGAGAC
>CAZSSV010000213.1:0-1652 GCA_964609425.1 uncultured Isosphaeraceae bacterium
GGCGATGATGACATTGATCACGATCAGGCTGCCCGCGTGACCTTTGGCGGATACGGCGACTCCACCATCGACATCACCCTGCTCGCCTACACACGAACGACGTCGATCGCGGAGTACGTGAAGGTGCGTGAGCGGCTCATGCTGCAGATCGGTCGGATGGTCCATCACCACGGAGCTGACTTTGCATTCCCGACCATGACGGTCGACATGCCGGCAGAGGCGACCTCCTGAAAAGACAGGCGGGGCCCATTGGGGCCCCGCCACGTTCACACATCGTCGTGCCCAGCGGCGCTACTCGCCCTCAGCTTCCTGCTTGTCCTGCTCATTGCCGATGAGTGCGCCGGTCACGGCGCCGCCGGCACCGCCAACCACGGCGCCGACCGGTCCTGCGATGAGCGCGCCGCTTGTGGCGCCAGCGCCCCCGCCAATCAGGGCGTCGGTTTGCGTATGAGTGTCACAGCCGGCGAGTCCGAGGCTGACGACGAACGAAAAAGCGATGATGCGCATGGTGGGGGGTCTCCTTGGGTGCAGTGTGGGGTGCGGGTGGGTGCGTGTCAATGGTCGGGGGCCGCGGCTTCCTCGATCGGCCACGGGTTGACCACGTGGCAGGCTCGTCCTGTGCGAGCCACGTAGTCCTGATGATAGGTCTCAGCGGGATGGAACGTCTTCGCCGGCGCGACCTCGGTGGCGACGGGCGTTGGGTGCTTGCCGGACGCGTTCACGGCTTCGATCGCTTCCTGGGCCGTGGCCGCCTGTTCATCGCTGGTCGTCCAGATACCAGAGCGATACTGCGTGCCAATGTCCGGTCCCTGTCGGTTCACTTCGGTCGGATCGTGCATGCGGAGGAAGGCGTCGACCAACGTGCGAAAGGACACCTCAGACGGGTCGAAGACGACCATGACAGACTCGGCGTGCCCCGTCTCGCCGCTGCAGACGGAGTGGTAGTCGGTTGCCGTGTCGTCTCCCTGCATGTATCCGCTGACGGCGTCGATGACGCCTGGTCCCTGCTGCATGTAGTGCTCGATACCCCAGAAGCAGCCCCCGGCAAAGTAGGCGGTCTCGGTCTGCATCGGCTTGCTTGCTTCGGGCACAGGTGCTCCCTCCTCGATGAATGTCAGGGCGGCCGAATTCAGGCAGTGCCGCTCCCCGGTCGGCTTCGGCCCGTCGGCGAAGACATGGCCCAGGTGGGCGTCGCAGCGGGCGCAGGCGATCTCAGTCCGAATCATGCCGTGGCTGTGGTCTTCGATCCGCGCGACGTGCTGTTCGTCATAGGCCGTGAAGAAACTCGGCCAACCGGAGCCGGATTTGAACTTGTGTTCGCTGGAGAACAGCGGAAGCCCGCACACGACGCAGGCATACATGCCGTCTCGCTGATTGTCGAGCAGGGTACCGCAGTGCGCCGGTTCCGTTCCGGCACGCTGAGTGATCTCCACCGTTTCCGGGTCGAGTTGGGCGACCAGGGCGGACTTCACATCGGGGGTCAGTGGCCGAAGATCGTGCCCACTGCGAGAAATGGAAGACGACATGGGCGGCGGCTCCTTCGAAGTCGTCTCGGCCGGGCTGGGCTCGGCGGGCGGGCCGGGCGCCACGTCGCAGCCTGCGGTGAGAAGCAGTGTGATGAGGGCAAGCGTTCGCATGGGCGTCCATAGTAG
>CAZSSV010000213.1:1662-4643 GCA_964609425.1 uncultured Isosphaeraceae bacterium
GGTCGGCTGATCGCCGGGTTCGCTCCAAAGACCGTGCCGGGCTATCCTGCCTGCCCCTCATGCAGGTTGCGCTGGTCAAGACATTTCGATTTGAGGCGGCTCACTGGCTGCCGACCTTCCCCGACGGCCATAAGTGCAGACGCATGCATGGCCATTCATTCATCGTGGATGTCGAGGTATCTGGATCTGTCGATCCAGAGATGGGCTACCTGGTGGACTACGGCGAGATTGCCGCCGCGTGGGCGCCGCTGATGTGCGATCTGGACCACCACCTGCTCAATGAGGTTGAGGGGCTGGAGAACCCCACCAGCGAGGTCCTGGCAGGATGGATTTGGGATCGGCTCCAGCCCGCCTTGCCCCTGCTCTCTTGTATCACCGTGCACGAAACGTGCACAAGCACCTGTCGCTATGCCGGCGGCTGATCGTCGCCCGCGGTGGTGAGGAGGCATGCTGCAATCCGCGCCGCGTTGAGGGCGGCGCCGATGCGAAGCTGGTCGCCCGCAGCGACGAACGAGACCCGGCGTCCGTCGAGGCGGATGTGACCGACATCGACGGTATCTCGGTGCTCCGCCGAACGCGTGCTCGGAAGTCCCCTGGTCGCCGGATCATCAAGCAGCCTCAGGTCGGCTCCCGTCTGGAAGGCCCCTCGGACTGCCTCGAGCGTGATGTCGCTCATGAGCTCGACCGTGATCGACGCGACGTGCGCGCGGCGAACGGGCACCCGCAGGCAGGTCGGGCTGATGTCGAGTTGGGGCAAGTCGAGAATGCGGCGCGTTTCGTCGATCACCTTCTGCTCTTCGCCTGATCGGCCTGTTGATGCGTCGATCGCCGACTCGTGGCAGAAGGTGTTGAAGGCCCAGGAGTCCCCGGCATCGCCACATCCGTCGAGTGCCGCTCTCGTCTCTGCTTCGAGGGCCGTCAGGGCGGCCTCACCTGCCCCGGAAGCCGCCTGGCAGGTGGTCACGACGACGCGGCCCAGTCCCCAGGGAATGAGCGGGGCGATGGCGAGCGACAGAATGGTCGCGGTGCAGTTCGGTGATGCGATCAACCGCGACGGGCTGCGAAGGCCCGCTGCATTGAGCGATGGGACGACGAGGGGGACGGCGAGGTCGCCTCGAAAGGCCGACGAGAGGTCGATGAACAGGCCATGGGTCGACGCATTGAAGATGGCGACCGACGCCTGTTCGGGCGTCGCCAGCATGCAGAGCTCACAGTCTGGCGGCGGGGTGGTGGCGATGCGGGGCGAGGCGCCCATGTCTTGCAGGACCGAAATGAGCTCGCGGCCCACGAGCCCCGCGCCGCCGATGACGGCGATGCGGCAGCCTTCAGGAATCGGCATGGGTGTGCTCCGGCCCAGCCGGAACGGCGGGGCAGTCGGCAACAATGGTTGCGGGGGCGGGCCGGAGTCCCGTGACGGTCAAGGGGATACGCCGCTGCTTGGCCAGACGAACGGCCTTGGGTTGAATGACCGCTTCGTCCAGGTCCAGAACGTCGTCCCAGTGCATGCGGGCGAATCGAGTCGCGGGGCCCATTGCAGGGTTCCGATCGAAGACGCCGGCGGTCGACTGCATCAGTCTGCAGGAACCGCGCAGTTCCGCAGTGAGGAACACTGCGGTCGCGTCCGAGCCACCGCGTCCGAGGAGTTTCCAGTCTCCTCCGCGTCCCAATGCGACAAAGCCCGGCACGACCAGCACCGGATGCGCCGACAAGAGCGCACGAGTCGCATCGGCGTCCAGCGATTCCGGGTCGGCATCGAGCGCGTCCCCCGAGGCGATCAATCCGAGGTCCTGAACACCAATCGGCCGAGCGGCCATGCTGCGATCCTGCAACATGGCGGCCATGCGGACCGACATCTCCCGCTCGCCTCGTGAGACGAACTCGGCGATCTGGCTCCCGGAAGTGGATGCCTCGAGCGGGATGGATGCGAACCGCGCGTCTGTTTCACCGGCCGGCGCAGAAACCACGACGATGAGTGGTGGCGTCATCGCGGCCACCGCGTCCGCGACGGCTGCGGCGTCCGTTGCCAGCACGGAACCACCACACTTGACGACCTGAATGGGCTGAGCGGTCTCCACGCGGTGCAGCCTACTGCCGCGTGGTGGGCGGTGCCCGATGCAACGCCGGGTTTCCGCACCGCCAGGGCTTTCGTGCTGAGCGGTCCCGGGAAGATTCCTCGCTTGTGCGGGCTTGGGCTGCTACGGTTGAGTCAGGAGGTCGGTGGCCATGGACGTTCGGAGACTGGTGGCATGTGTGGCCGTGATGCTCGGCACCATCGCGGGGTCGCCCGCACCGTGCAGCGGGGCGATCGACGGCTGGATGCTGTGGGCGGAGGGAACACCACCGGACTTCGACGGCTTGCTTCAGTGGGTTCAGAGTGCGGCACTTCCGTGCGACAAACTCACGATTCGGCTGATGGACCCGGATGCGCCCAATGGATCTGGGGACGCGTTCAAACTCGACGGGGCGACGCCCATGAATGCGCCCGTGCTTCAGTTCATGAAGTCGCTTCGAGACGGTGGATTCACCGGCGACGTGGCTGTGCTTCCATACTTCCCGGGCAACTGGGTCTGGGCCCCTGCCCACACGCCCACGGCGCACGAGTGGGAAAAGCCCTTCTACTGGGCGCAGGCCGCCAACGACATTCTCACCGGTGCGAGCGTCACGCCCGGGTTCAGCGAGGTCAACTTCGAGAGCGAGAACTCGGCCGGCGTCCTGCAGATTGATGACGGGACGCTGCTCGCCGTGCAGACGTTTCAGAAGTCGGTGTGGGGTGATCTGTCCGGGTCGCCCGGCTTCGTCGCGCTCGCTGCGACCAAGGGCTACACCTCGGCGCTGAACATGCTTCGGTGGACGACTGAGCCGCTGGCGAATTCGGGCATGCCGGAACCGCCACTCGCGTCGGGCGTGCTGGAGCTGTACAACATGACGCAGTGCTGCCCGGGTGGCAACGACTGTCAGACGACGTTCGTAGACGCCTACAG
>CAZSSV010000214.1:0-4633 GCA_964609425.1 uncultured Isosphaeraceae bacterium
GGCAGGCCCCGGAAGGGCGAAAACGGCCCCGAGGGCGATGCCGCCGGCCAGCCAGCTGGCGAGGGAGGGCATGTGCCGCCTGGCAGCCGATCCGCGGCGGTGGGTGGGTCCCGTCATGCTGCGGCATGCTACCCCGGAAGGCCCGTTCGGGGTGATGCGGGGGTGCAGGGCCACCGCACGCCGGGCCCGAGTCCGGCTCGGTCTGGCGGCCCCAGACACGCGCACGTACTGCACCAAGTGACCGATAACACGCTGTGGTGGAAGGCGTTGGCGCGCGCGGTCCGGGAAGGCCGAGCACAGGTGCGACGCGGTTCGGCCCTGCCGAGCCCGCTCGAGCGATGGGCGCTCGAGTTCAGAGGAGACCTCCCCGCACCGCCGGAACGACCGGAGCAAGTGGCGCTGAATCACACGCACTGCGCGAAATTGCGACACAACCGTGGCACACGCGAAAGCCGAATCGTCTGTTCTCGATTGACTTGACCGTGAACACGCCAGACTCCACTCCGATCGAATCCACCGCGCCCGCGCATCCTCGTTGGCTTGTGAACCTGTGCCAGCACGTGTATGGTGCTGACGCGTCATGTGCCGGCTCAAGGAAGAGCTTTGACGCGGCGGAACACGCTGAAGGATCTGCGTGTTCGACACAATGGCGGCGCAGCGGTCAAGGAGTGGACCCGATGCCGAAGATCGAGACAATGCAGAAACAGGGCGGCACAGCGACTGCGACATCGTCGCGGCGTGCCATTTCAGATACGACGACGGACGGACGTCTGGTCGTGGAAGTCTGGCTGTCCTATCGTGATGACCCGAGCGACGAGACTCGCAATGTGCTCGTCGAGCACTACCTGAAACTCGTGCGCTACACGGCCGAACGCCTCCATGCGCGACTGCCGTCCGAAGTGGATGTCGAGGACCTCATGTCTTCGGGGTTGTTCGGTCTCATGGACGCGATTGACGCCTTCGACCTCGATCGCGGGGTGAAGTTCGAGACCTATTGCGCCCAGCGCATCAAAGGCGCGATCTTTGACGAACTTCGTGCCATGGACTGGGTTCCACGGCTGGTTCGATCTCGAACCGCCAAGATGGAGCGTGCCCGGAAGGACCTTGAGATGAGCTCCGGACGCAGAGCGACCGAGCAGGAAGTCACGAACCATCTGAACGTCTCGCCTGAGGAGTTCGCCAAGATCAAGCGAGACTCCAGGCCCGTGAGCATGGTTTCGCTCAACCGCAAGTGGTACGAGACCGACTCGAGCCGTGATGTCACGGAGGTGGACGTTGTACGGGATCGGCGACAGGAAAGCCCTGTCTCGAAACTGCAGCGTGAGGATCTCAAGTACTTGCTCACCCGGGGTCTCTCACGGGCGGAACGTCTGATTGTCATCCTCTACTACTACGAAGAGATGACGATGAAGGAGATTGGTGTCACGCTCGATCTGAGCGAGTCACGCGTCAGCCAAATGCACTCGTCGATTCTGGCGAGGCTCAAAGCGCAGATGCAGCACCGCACCAAGGACGTCTGATCCGCGTGCGGCTCAGGCGACCGGTCGGAGTTCCGCCGGTGTTCCCTCGACGATGATGTCGGCAGAGGTCTTCTGGACGACGTCCTCAGCGGTGACACCCGGTGCCAATTCGGTCAGCACGAACCGCCGCCGCGCAGGATCCATCTCGAGCACGCAGAGGTCTGTGATGATCATGTCGATGCAGTGCACACCGGTCAGCGGGAGCGTGCACGTGGGAATAAGCTTGGGCTCGCCCCGCTTGTTGCAGTGATCCATCATGACGACCACGCGGCGAACACCTGCGACGAGATCCATCGCGCCGCCCATACCCTTGACCAGCTTTCCGGGAATCATCCAGTTGGCGATGTCGCCCTCCTGGCTCACTTCCATGGCACCCAGAATGGCCAGATCGATGTGGCCGCCTCGAATCATCGCGAATGACTCGTGGCTTCCGAAGAAGCTGGCACCTGGTACTGCCGTGACCGTCTGCTTGCCGGCGTTGATCAAGTCTGCATCGACGGCCGCGTCTTCTGGGAATGGCCCCATCCCGAGCAGGCCGTTCTCCGATTGGAGCCATACGGTCATGTCGTCCGGGACGTGGTTGGCAACCAGCGTTGGCATTCCAATACCGAGATTGACGTAGAAGCCGTCACGCAATTCGCGGGCGGCGCGGCGGGCGATATCGTCGCGTGTGAGGGGCATGACGCAAAGTGTACGGCGCGTGCCCCGGTGGTACCGCTCCGTGGGCACCGTCCAGTCGGCCCGGGCGGCCTCGGTCGGCTCTACAATCTCCTGATGCCCACAGCCACCGATATCGTGCAGGACCTCTGCGAACACCCTCTTCTGGTTTCTCCAGACACCGACGGGTGCGTCGTGTCTACCAATCCTGCAACTGGCGAACCGTTGGGGGCCGTGCGGCTGCAGTCGAGGGCCGAGTATGAAGCGGCCGTCGTCGCCGCCGAGCTCGTGCAGAAACACTGGCGAATGCTTCCCGCGCCGAAGCGGGGGGAGCTGGTCAGGCGAATGGGCAACGCCTTCCGCGAGCAGGAGGAGCCGTTGGGCCGGTTGGTCACCATGGAGATGGGCAAGATTCTCCCGGAGGGAATCGGTGAAGTGGTTGAGTGCATCGACATCGCCGACTTTGCCGTCGGTCTCTCTCGCCAGCTCTACGGACTGACGATGCCGTCAGAGCGGCCGCTGCATCGCATGTATGAGCAGTGGCATCCATTGGGCACCATTGGCATCATCACCGCATTCAACTTTCCGGTGGCCGTCTGGGCATGGAATGCCATGCTCTCAGCAGTCTGCGGAAACGCGCAGATCTGGAAGCCGAGTCTCGCTACGCCATTGACTGCGATCGCGATGACCAACATCGCCCAGCGGGTCATGCGGGAACAGGATCTCTTCGCACCGGAAGCGGGCGACCCGGCAGACCTCTTCGGCCTCGTCATCGGAACCGATGATGAAGTGGGAGAGACGATGATCGCCGATCGACGTCTTCCGCTCATCAGCGCCACGGGGTCCTGCAGGATGGGGCGACACGTCGGTACGCAGGTCGCCAAACGACTTGGACGCAGTCTGCTCGAGCTGGGTGGAAACAATGCGATCATTGTGACGCAGTCCGCAGACGTTGACCTGGTCGTTCGCGGCACGCTCTTTGGAGCGGTCGGTACGGCAGGGCAGCGTTGCACGAGCACCAGACGGCTCATCTGCCACGAGTCGATCGTGGACATGGTCACCGACGGTCTGGTCAAGGCCTATGGCCAGGTTCCGATCGGCGATCCGCTCGACGCCTCAACCCTGGTCGGACCCCTGATCGACCAGCGCAGCGTGGACACGATGCGCGCGGCCATCGAAGCGGCCAGCAGCCAGGGCTGCGAGGTGCTCTGCGGCGGAGTTGATGGCATTGATCGGTTTGCCGATGCGGCCGGAAACTTTGTGACCCCGACGATCATCAAGGTGCCGGTCGGACAGGTGCCGCCGATCACCAGAGAAGAGACGTTCGCGCCCGTGCTCTATGTGTTCTCCTACGCGTCGCTTGAAGAAGCCGTTCGCCTGCAGAACGACGTCGATCAAGGACTCTCCAGCGCTATCTTCACCGACTCCGTTCGTATGGCCGAACGCTTCCTCTCGCACGGGGGAAGCGACTGCGGCATTGCGAACGTCAACATCGGGACCAGCGGCGCCGAGATCGGTGGGGCATTCGGTGGTGAAAAGGACACCGGCGGCGGCAGGGAAAGCGGGTCGGATTCCTGGAAGGCATACATGCGCCGGCAGACGTGCACGATCAATTGGGGCGACGATCTCCCGTTGGCTCAAGGCATCGAGTTCGGCTGATCCGGAGTGCATTCAACAGCGTTGATTCGACTTCGTCGTCCGGCCGTCATTTCGATGTCGGATGTTGAGTGGCTCCCCGACCCACACCTCCGAGTCGAGGCCGAGCGGGTGTGGGCGGCGCTGGCCGCTTCCAATGCGCGGGTGTTCGATGGTCGCCTGATTCAAGTCGCCGGTGTGCATCGCAATGGCGCGGGCGGCGCGACGATTCAGGGCTTCCCGTGCGCCTACCGGTGGTATGCGGCGCAGTCGGGCCGGCACGGTCTTGACGTCGGCTGCCGGCCACTTGGCGTGAAGGGCGTGACGCGATGCGGCGATCGTGTGCTGATCGGGCGTCGGGCCGCCTGGACGGCGAGTTTCCCGGGTCGCGTTGAGTTCGCGCCTTCAGGTGGAGTCGAGCCGGGGGCGTCACCCGAGTCGGCACTTGAGGCCGAACTGTCCGAAGAAGTGGGCGCGGCCGCTCGATCTGCGCCGCGGGCCATTGCCGTGATCTACGACCCCGAAGCGAAGTCGTGGGAGGTCGTCATGATGCTGGATGTTGCGCGTGAGGATCTCGCCCCCGCGACAGACGAGTACGAGCAGCTCCAGTGGTGCGATGTTGATGCGCTTCCGGACGATCTCACACCGCTCTCGCGGCGCATTCGATCGTTCGTGTTTGGATGACCGGGCTGCCAGGCCGAGGAATGTTGGGCGCTGGCCGGCTCAGGCTGAGCGGACGTCGAGCCAGTTCGCGACGCTCTTGAGGTCGCCGACGATCTGAGGCGTGACGGCCAGTGTGAACTCCTGGCCGGCCTCGCAAC
>CAZSSV010000215.1:0-4614 GCA_964609425.1 uncultured Isosphaeraceae bacterium
ACCACGTCATGCATGGTCGCGTCCTGAGCCGCGAGGTTCGTGGTGATGTGCACCGTCAATGCTTCGACCGGTACGTCGCCTTTGTGTTGCGTTCCGGCTTGGCGGTCGGTGAATGCGATATTGAGCGACGGAAGGGCGTGGGTGCCCGGTTGAAAGGTGTCGATCGTGATGGTCTGGGTCCATTGGTGCCGGCCGTCGTCCAGGGGTACGTCGATCGCGGGCGGCGCGTCGAGGACCTCGAACGGAGCCCAATCGTGCGGACTTGAAGTCTTCAGCAGTGGCGTTTGGACCGTGGCGCCTCGGTCGGCCGTCGCGGCGACGGTCACGTCGATTGGGGTGCCGGCTGCCGCGGTGCCGTGGGATGCTTCATAGCGCACTTCGATGGGGCCACGGCGGGCCTCCACGCGGGGGGCACCGTCCTCCTGCCCTCCAGCGTCATGGCAACCGGCTGCCATGAGGGTGATGAGCAGCAGCAGCGTTGATCCTCGGCCCGTCAATGTTCCATCCTCGCTTCGCGCCGGCGGAAGAAACTGCTGAGCGTGTCGACGAAGGGTTCCCCCGTCATGAGTTGCAGACGGTCAATGCGGTGCCGCCGCATCCACCCGAGCCGGCGATCGGTGTCGGCGGCGTGTTGGGCCGCCCACGCCCTTCGGACGTGTGCTGACCCGGAGTCGAGCAGGACGAGTTCGCCTGACTCGGCGTCTCTCAATTCGAGCAGCCCGACATCGGGAAGATCGGCCTCGCGGACGTCTGCGACGTCGATGGCGACCAAGTCGTGCTTGCGACGAACGACTCGGATCGCTTGCTCCCAGCCATCGTCCTGAAAGTCGCTGACGAGGAAGGCGGTGCAGCGGCGTCTTTGGACATGCCTGAAGTACTCCAGGGCGCCTGAAATGTCTGTGCCTTCGCCTGCCGGCTCGTGAGCGAGGAGTTCCCGGATGACGCGGAGCACGTGCTGCGTGCCCTTGCGTGGAGGCACAAACTTTTCGATCCGATCTGTGAATGCGAGCAGGCCCACCTTGTCGTTGTTTCGGATCGCGGAAAACGCCAGGGTGGCACACAATTCTGTGACCAACTCCCGCTTGGTCTGCTCATTGGTTCCAAAGCCCTGTGAGGCGCTCAGGTCCACGATGAGCATCACGGTCAGTTCTCGTTCTTCACGGAACATCTTGATGTGCGGTGACCCGGCGCGGGCGGTGACATTCCAGTCAATGGCTCGGACGTCGTCTCCAGGCTGGTACAGCCGGACTTCTTCAAACTCGATGCCGCGGCCCTTGAAGGCCGAGTGGTACTGGCCTGCAAGGAGTTCGCTGGCGAGCCGCGACGTGGCGATCTCGATTCGGCGGATTTTCCTGAGCAGTTCGGTCGGATTCATGGAGGGTGATGCGTCCCGGGGTCAGGGAACCGGGACGTGGTCGAGCACCGCGCGAATCACGTCCTCCGAAGTTTTTTCCTCCGCTTCCGCTTCATAGGTGGTCGCAACGCGATGGCGGAGGACGTCCATGGCCAGGTTCTTGACATCCTGCGGCACGACGAATCCACGGCCGTCCAGAAATGCTTCGGCCTTTGCCGCGAGGGACAGTGCCAGTGTGGCGCGGGGCGACGCGCCGAACTCCACAAGCGCGGCGAGTTCCGGCGAAATCAGGTGTGGCTCCCGAGTCGCGTAGACGATGTCCACGATGTACTTGGCCACCTTGGGGTCGAGGTAGATTTTGTCCACGACCTTTCTTGCGGCGAGAATGTCTTCGGGCTTCATGACCGGCGCGATGTTCTGTGGCGGCCCGGTACTCGCCATTCGATTGAGGATTTCGACTTCCTGCTCGCGGGTCGGATAGGTCACCACGACCTTGAGCAGGAATCGGTCCACCTGAGCTTCGGGCAGCGGATAGGTACCTTCCTGCTCGATGGGGTTCTGGGTGGCCAGGACCATGAATGGGTCCGCAAGTGCGTGCGTCTCTTTGCCGATCGTGACCTGCCGCTCCTGCATCGCTTCGAGCAAGGCACTTTGCACCTTGGCCGGTGCACGGTTGATCTCGTCAGCGAGCACGATGTTGGAAAAGATGGGTCCACGATTGACGACAAAGTCGCCTGTCTGCGGCCGGTAGATGAGCGTGCCCATGACGTCTGCGGGCAGCATGTCGGGCGTGAATTGGATGCGCTGAAAGTCCGTGTCGATGCCGCGGGCGAGGCTGGAGACGGCCAGCGTCTTGGCGAGCCCGGGCACGCCCTCGATCAACAGGTGCCCGTTGGCGAGGATGGCGACGAGCATGCGATTGAGCAGGGCATCCTGCCCGACGACGACCTCGTGCATTTCGCGGATGAGGCGTCTGAAGGGCTCGCTCGCCCCCTTGACCTGTTCCGCGACGAGGTCGACGCTGGTGGTGGGGATGGTCATCGGATTCTCCAGGGCCGGCTGACCGGCCTGCGCTGTCGACATCTCGGGCCTCCGTAGACAGGCTTCAGACGAGTCCGAACGACCATCGTCGGACCTCCGCCGTCTCATGATTGACGCCTACGGGCGGCCATGGGGCCGGGTTCGGGGGGGATTCTAGCCCACTTGAAGAATGTTCAGAACGGGCTGCGACCCGCTGGCGGGACGCTTACCAGGGACGGGCCGCCGGGTCCTGGCCCCAGAATCGGGCAAAGTGCTCGTACACCCCGGGGTGCGCGTGCCTGAGCGGCCGGGGGGCGTCAAAGAAGCACTCCGTCGTGACCGCAAAGAACTCGGCGACGTTGGTCAGGGCATAGGGCCGGATGACATCGCGGCCGCCGGCCGCAACATGCCGCTGCAGCGTCTGGAACGCCTCGGACATGGTGGCATGCCACGGCTCGTAGTCACTGCGGTCACGAAGGAGGGGTGTTCCGTTGGTCGTACCGCCCATCATGTCGATGGCATGGGCGAGTTCATGAAACACGACATTGAGGCCCCGCCCTGGGGTGTGGGCCGACTGAAGCGCGTCTTTCCACGACAGCACGACTGGGCCGTTGTACCACGCTTCCCCGAGATTGGCGCTGCCCGAGTGAACCAGTCCGTCGCTGCCCACCCGTTCCTGGGTCTGCACGTATGCAGCGGGGTAGACGAGGATTGTCCTGACATTGTGAAAGTAGTCGGCCGCATCGAGTTCGAGCAGGAGGATCGCCATCTGGGCGGCGAGGACGACCTGGACGCGTTCGGACATCTGCAGGCCGGCGCATCCCTCCCAGTACTTCTCGTCGATCAGAATCGAGACGATGGATCGAAGGCGGGACTGCTCGGGCTCCGAGAGCAACGGCAGGTATCGAACGTCGCGTTGGAGGATCGACTCCCATGAGGCCGGGAACGGCTTCTCCAGCAGTTTCCTGCGATGTGCGCGGCGGAGGAGATGCATGGTCTTAGCTCCGCTCGACCAGCCTGTCGATGAGGTGGGTCGATTCGCTCAGCGCACGGTCTGCGAAGTCGCCAAAGAACGCCGTGACGTCTGCAAACGCGTGCTCGAAGGCGCTCGCGTCGCCGGACCTGATGAGCACGTCAAGTTCCTCGGCGGACTCCCGAAACGCCTTGGTGACTTCTTCGGTGTTCGGATTCGACATCTGGATGGCGCTGTACAGGTCCGGAGACTGCGCGAAGTGCCGCGCGGTCATCAGCAGTTCCAGGTGATAGATGGGGCTTGTGAACCGAAGAGTCTCTTCAATCGACACCCCGAGCGTGCGCATGGTGCGGCCGACGACCTCGGTCGAGTAATGCGTGAGTACCTGCACCACGGCCATGACGCGGTCATGATCTTCCGCGGTTGTCTCGAGGATGGTGAGCCCGGTACTGTCCAGCGTGGCTCGAAGCCAGTTCATCCATTCGGACCCCTCCCGAACGCGTGCCGGCGTGAGGGCGATGCGCTGGCCTTGCAGGCTGTGCACGCGGGGCCCGAACAGCGGGTGCATACCGATCACGTTGGCCTTGGTCGACTCAAGCATTGCTGCGACCGGACCTCGCTTGGTGCTGGTCACGTCCGTCATCAGGCCGTCCTTGGGAACATGCGGCCCGGCGCGGCGAATCACCGCTTCGGTCTCGCGGATGTCCACGCACACCAGCGTGACGTCAGCGCTGCCGGCCGCCTCTTCAACGCTGAGGGCCGTCTCTCGATCGACCGCGAGTACGTCGTGGCCAAGGTCTGCCAGCAGCCTCGAGAACATCGAGCCCATGCCGCCCTCCGCGCCGATGACGGCGATGCGGCGGGCCGGCATGTCGATCGGTACGGCGGCATGCAACTGGGCCTGACGATTTCGACTGGCCCAGAGAACGAGGCGAAACAGGCTCTCGACTACCTCCGCGTTCAACCCCGATCGCCCGGCGCGATCCCGTCTGTCGGCAATGAGCGCCGACTCTCGACCGCTGTCCTTGATTGGCACACCGGTGGCCCGCTTGACGGCGGCGACCTCGGTCACGATGCGGTGTCGCTCCTCCAGAAGCTCGAGAAAGCGATGGTCGATCTGGTCGATGCGGTCCCTCAGCGACTGCAGTTGCGGCGGGATGGGCTGCGGCTGGGGGGGGTGATCGGGTGTTGACGGGTCGGGGGGGGGCATGGTGGAAGGATCGGCTGCAGGATAGGTGCCGCGAGAGGTTCTCTGTATGATTCCGCA
>CAZSSV010000216.1:0-2673 GCA_964609425.1 uncultured Isosphaeraceae bacterium
GGTCTGCCGGCATGCCCCCGACGCGAATGGTGATCGCCTCGCAGGGATCGAGCCGCGCTGCGGCGACGCCCGCCAGCAGATTGCTCATGCCAGGCGCGACCCCGCAATCGATCACAGCCACGGTTCCGGTCGCCTTGGCCCGTTCGCTCAGAAGCCACCCATCTTCGGGCATGAAGGAAATGTCGCAATACGGACGACCTGAAGCGATCACCGCCTCAAGGGCGGCGTATCCATACCTGCTGGGCAGTGCCCCGAGTACCAGGTCCGAACGTGCCGCCAGCGCATGCACGGCGGCTGGGTCGGACAGATCCGCCTCCTGCACCTGCAGGCGGTCATCCTGAGCCTGGGCGGCGGCCAGCCTTGCGGGGTCCACATCGACCAGCGTGACCACCCGATCGGGGTCCGACGCCAAGTCCAGGGCCATGGTGGCCCCAACCATCCCACCTCCCAGGACGATTGTCTGTTTCATCACGGACTCACTTTGCCTGGCCCTCAAGGGCGAAAACCACTGAATTCTCGGGATAGACCTCACACATGGGAGCCGGCCTCAATAGTAGTTGACGGAAGATCGGTCTCCGACGGCAACCGTTGGCAGATTTGAAGCGAATGTTCTGTATGGAGCGAATGTTCTGTACGGAAGGAAACGAGTTCTGTCCTGCAACCACCAATCGATGTCCCGGCCACAGCCCCACGAATTGGGCCACCGGCACCAGGCAAGCCTGGAAGCGGGACTGACCAGGAGTGCCACGGTCCCTCGTACGGGGCGCAGTCCAAGGGTGCACCTCCCCGCACCCTGCCCCGAGGCTTGAAGCCGAGGCCCTGACCAGGCCGCCCGTCCTTGTCGATGCGTGTCATCGACGACCCGTGCCCTGCTTCTGCCGCGTAAGCAGAAGCGTCCTCATCGCAGCCCAGCCTTGATCGGCCATGAACCTGCCGGCAAGACGCGCACCGAGGAGATCTCCCATGCAGATCACGCAACAGCGTGCCGACCTTGTGCTCGACCTCTTCGAGCAGTACTACACCCGAGTCTTCTGCTTCGCCCGCAAGTCGCTGCCGGCGGAGTCGGCCGAAGACATCGCCCAGGAGGTCTTCAGCCGCCTCCTGCAACTCAAACACCTCGAAGATCTCGACGAAATCTCGGTCAGCTACCTGATCAAGATCGCCGACAATCTCATCAAACGACGCTACAACCGCGGGCAACGCTTTCAGCGTTTCCTCGAGGCAGCCCAGGCCGCGGCACCCGCACCCGCAGCCAACCGCAAGGCGGAGCCTGCCCCCGAAATCGGCGCGGACCTGGCAGCAAAGCTTGACCGACTCTCGCCCAGCGAGCGTGAGGCCGTTCGTCTGGTCGTGTGTAACGGCTTGAGCTACACAGAAGCCGCTGCGTCCCTCGGGGTCCCCGTCTCGACCGTCAACAACTGGAAGTACAGAGGCCTGCAGAAGCTCAAGGAGATGAGCGAGCCCGACAGCGACGTCGGCCACGCCGCCTGAGCCCGATGTCAGATCGCGTGTGATGCAAGGCAGGTATGGTCTGGCCCATGCACGCTGCATCGATGGTGACGCGCCAACTCCGGCTTGCTGTGACCGGAAGTACCGGCTTCATCGGCAACGCCGTCGTGCGGACCCTTCGAGACCGTGGCCATGCCGTGGCGCGCGTCGATCGCGGCGAGCCGGGCACGGGCGATACGCCACGGTGGGACCCAGGCAGGGCTGATGTCGTCGATCCGCGTCTGGAAGCACTCGACGGCCTCATCCACTGCGCCGGTGCGGGTATCGCAGACCGCCGCTGGACATCCGCCCGCAAGGCGCTCCTCCGATCGAGCCGCGTGGACGCAAGCCGCAACCTCTCCGAGGCCGTCGCGACGCTCCAGTCACCGCCTGGCGTTCTGGTGCAGTGCGGTGCCATCGGCTGGTATGGACACGGCGGCGATCGCGTCTTGACCGAGTCTGACCCACCGGGCACCGGGTATCTCGCCCAACTGTGCGCCGATTGGGAGCACGCCACCGCCAGCCTCGAGCAGATCGGCGTCCGGCGGGTGATCCTGCGGCTGGGCATGGTGCTGGGTGCAGGCGGCGCCATGGCGAAGATGGCCCCCATCTTTCGGCGTGGGCTCGGAGGACGATTGGGCTCGGGAAGGCAGTGGATGAGCTGGATCGCGATGCGGGACGTCATGGAGCTCATCCATCGGTCCGTAACGGATGAGCGGCTGTCCGGCCCCTTCAACGCCGTCGCCCCCGCCCCGGTGACCAATGCGGCGTTCACGTCGGCGATGGCAGCGGCGTGGGGCCGACCCGCCCGCCTTCCGGTACCGGCATTGGCCTTGAAACTCGCCGTCGGGGGTATGGCGGGCGATGTGCTGCTGGCCAGCCAGCGGTGCCGGCCCAATGCCTTGGAGAACGCGGGATTCACGCACCATGAGGCCAACCTCGCCCACGCCCTCCAAACGGCCATCGAGGGCCTTCGAGGCTGATTTCGCTGCTTCCAGGGGTTCGCAGAAACCCGAGTTGCGTGTAGGCTCAGGGAACGTTCCGGGTGGGGTTGCGTGCATCGGCATGCAGGAGCTCAGGGGCGCATGGTTCACTACGAGACGAGAAGGAGTTACAGGATGTTCAGAACCTCGGCATTGTTGGGTGCCGCCACGGTGGTGGCGGGCGCCTCGGCGGGAACGCCGC
>CAZSSV010000216.1:2683-4558 GCA_964609425.1 uncultured Isosphaeraceae bacterium
CATGGATCAGATCGGGGCCGACAACGGCGCCGACATGGACTCGAGCAATATTCTCGCGTCGCAGTACTTCGAGGCCGCGTACTCGGTCTACGACATCGCCGCCATCGACGATTTCGACAACGCCGCAGGCTCCGCTGCGTCGGCCGTATCCGCCTGCATTTCAGGATGGAACGGATATGCCGGAGTCGACGGAGTCACGGGACTTCAAGTGAATTTCTACATGGCGGTCGAAGACGCTGCGGCGAATCTCGTCGGCTACGCGTCCGTCGATGCGGCCGTCAACCTCGACCCCAATTGGACCGGACAGACCTTCGGTGACGTTGTCACCGTCCAGGCCGTGTGGGCGCTCGCCGCCGGCACGCAGTATGTCGCGGTCATTCCCTCGAACGAGTTCGCCAACAATGGCCAGACCGGAGTGGCGGTCTCATTCATCGGCGATCTGAACTGCTGGCAAGCCAACCCCGGCGGCGGCTTCGGCATGCCCGGTGGCTGGCAGACTGGCACCAACAACCTCGCGTACCGCGTGATGGGCGGAACCGGAGACCCCTGTGCGGTTCCACTGCCCGACTGCCCGGCGGACGTGTCCGGGCCGGCAGGCGTTCCTGACGGCATCGTGGACGTGAATGACATCCTGGCGACGATCGGCACGTTCGGCGAGGTCGGCGACGGCACGTATCGCCCGACTGGCGATTGCTGGCCGGAGCCGGCCGGAGACTGCGCGGTGACGGTGGACGACCTTCTGACCGTCATTGGTTCCTTCGGTGAGGACTGCCGCCCCCGCGGCGCATGCTGCTACGGCATCGCCGGATGTGACGAAGACGTCCTCGAGGAGGATTGCAGCGCCGATTGGCTTGGCGCCGATTCTGACTGCAGCCAGTGCCACGCAGGTGCCTGCTGCTACATCGACGGCTCCTGCACAGAGGGCACGCCGGCTGAGTGCACGGTTGCCGGCGGAACCTACGCGGGTGACGGCGTCGACTGCACCACCGCCAACTGCCCGCAGCCGTCCCCGGGTGCGTGCTGCATCTCGAACACGGACTGCCTCGACGGCCTCATGCCGACCGATTGCGACGACTTTGGCGGCACTTTCATGGGTGGAGGCACTGACTGCGCGACCACCAGTTGCGGCTGGGAAGGCTGCCCAGGAGGATCGACCGATGAGGGCGTCCCGTGTCAGGAAGACACGACCGACCCCAACGGCGACCCCAACGGCGGCATGAACGTCGACCCGCCCGCCTTCGGCGCCATCGCCAACGGCGAGACGATCTGTGGTGCCATGTCCACGTACACCTGCATTGGCTGTGACGGCGGTGCAGACGCGACCTACCGCGATACCGACTGGTATCTGTTCGACAACTCGGCCGGCGGCGAGTGGACGATCTCCGGTGGCGGCGAAATGGACCTGGTCATGGGCATCGTCGATAACGATGCTTTGGCGTTCGTCGACTACTTCATCGTCGCGCCATACGAGGAGTCCGCCACAACAGTGACCCTGCCCGCCGGTGGCAACTACAGCGTCTGGGTCGGGTTCAACTTTGACGGTGGAACCAACCCATGCTCCACCGGGCTGAACAGCTACTCGGTCACGCTGACCGGGGCAGCGGCGCCCGTCGCAGCTTGCTGTGTGCTCACCGACTGCGTGGGCGATCTCGACCCGACCGACTGCGCCTCCCTCGGCGGCACCTATGTCTCGGGCGAGTCCTGCGACTCCTACAGCTGCCCGGCGGCCTTTGTGCCATGCAGCACCGGCAACGGTGAGGATCCGCTCGGAATTGACGAGTCATGGACGGCCGGAACGTCGGACACCGGCGCGGGGTACCTCCGCGCCATGGCCATCACAGCGCCATCGGTGTCCCAGTGCACGGTGTACGGCCT
>CAZSSV010000217.1:0-4552 GCA_964609425.1 uncultured Isosphaeraceae bacterium
GGTTTGCTGAGCCGCTCATCGACCGGCTCGACGGCGCGGATGCCGACGACTACGCGGTGTACCGCGGCGACGCCATCATCTCACCCGAAAACATCTGCCCCATCGATGAGGCGTGGCGGGCCGGTGGCATGCCCGCAACCGATCATGACCAGACGGGCGGGTACCGGGGCACGCTCCAAGCAGCCGAGATGGCCGTCGATGCCGACTACGAGTTCTTTCAGCAGTACGGCTCGGTCGCAGGGGTCGAAAACCGCGTCAATGCGGTGATCAACAGCGTCAACTCGCTGTACGAATCGCAGGTCTTCCTCACACACGAGATTCAAGCCATCGTCGTTCGCAGCACCAGTGATGATCCCTATAGCAGCAACAGCATCGAGACGCGTCTCAATCAGCTTCAGAACGACTGGAACAGCGGCAATCACCCGGGCATCGCCCGGGACATGGTGCACCTCTTCACGGGCGTGGACACCGGCGGCACGATCGGGCTGGCGTACCTTGGCGCGGTGTGCTCGAGCAGCGAGTACGGCGTCGTCCAGTCCAACTGCTGCGGATCCTTCGGGTGCGCGACGGACCTTTCAGCCCACGAAATGGGCCACAACTGGAATGCGGGGCACTGTGACTGCCCGTCAAACACGATGAACCCGTCGCTGACCTGCGCCAACAACTTCACGCAGGCCTCGCGGAACTCCATCATGTCCTTCGCCAACAGCATTTCGGGTTGCCTGCACGCCCCTGGCCCATCGGGCGCATGCTGCATCGGCGCCAATTGCCAGTACATCACGCAGGGGGAATGCACCGACATCGGCGGTGTCTATCAGGGTGACGGGACCGATTGCGGATCGACCGAGTGCAGCCTCGGAACGGGTGCCTGCTGCCTCTCCAGCGGATCGTGCGCCACGGTGAGCGAAAGCCAGTGCGACAACGTCGGGGGCACGTATCAGGGCGACAACATTCCCTGTGACACCGAACTGTGCGCCCTGCCCCCCACAGGGGCGTGCTGCTACGGGTCCACCTGTACGGTGACCGAAGAACCCGACTGCGGCGGCACCTATATGGGTGACGAAACCACGTGCGACAACGATCCCTGCACCGCCAACAACTTCGCAGGTCTGGGATGGAAGGTCGTTGGCACCAATCTTGTCGATGACCCACAGGACACGTGGACCGTAGACGTCTACGCCATGGTCGGCGTCGGAGAGCGGATCGACGCCGTTGCCGGCAACCAGGACCAGCAGAAGACAGTCTCGTCCAGCGCCGGTTTCTGGCAGAGCACCTTCGGCGGCCCGACCTCCATCGAATGCAACCCGGCCTTCTATCCACTCGCGCCCGACCTGGAGTTCGACAGCCGTGTCACCATCGGGGCGCTCGACAGTTCGGGTACGCCCTTCGGCGAGAATGTCCTGAGCACGATCGGCATCGATTACTCTAACTTTGAAAACGGCGGCGCCATTTCTGCGGACAATGGCACCTGGTACGTCCTGGCAACAGACGAGCAGGGTGAAGGCCAGGCCATGGTGACCGACGACTGCACCGCCGGCTACGGCGTGCTCATCGGCCGGCTGACGGCCTACGGGCTGGACAGCGAGGTCATGGTCGAGGCGCTCTTCCAGGGCCGCAATGCCCTGGGCACAACGTATCAGGCAAACGGTTCGGGCATCGGCACGCTCGGCACATGGGCCGACTGCAATGAGAATGGCACCAACGACGCCTGCGACATCGCCGGTGGTGACAGCCAGGACGCCAACGGAAACGGCATTCCAGATGAGTGCGAGACGTCAGGCTGCGCGTGGGATCTCAATGGCGACGGCGCCACGACGGTTGACGACCTGCTGGCGCTCATCGCCGAGTTTGGTTCGACCTATGACGTCGATGACCTGCTCGCGCTCCTCGGCGAGTTCGGCTGCGGCTGATCAGCCGCACCATCTCATGGTCTTCCCGCGCCGCGGTCTCTCACGAGGCCGCGGCGTTCATTGGGCGGCGAGTGGCGTCAGTCGGGCTCAGGGAATCGACGGGCACACACCAACTCAATCGGGAACGATGATGAAGTTCCCGATGACGCCAATCACCACGCCGGCGGTGTCCCGCAGCGGCACCTTACTGGTGATGATCGTATGGCCGTGCTTTGGCTCGCGATAGTTGATCAGGCCGACGCCGGAGTCCATCACCCGGCGGTCGTCTTCGATGAAGTGTGTGGCCTCCGCAGCCCACGGCATGTCGGTCTCATGCTTGCCGATGATGCTGTCAAGCGTCTCGCCTGCGAACTCGGCGAACTGCCGGTTGCACCCGATGAAGTGACTGTCCCGATCCTTCATGAAAAAGTAACCGGGCATCTGCTCGAAGATGGAACGCATGGCCGCCGCGTCGTCGAAGTCCATGGCCCAAGCATACCCTGGGCCGCGTCAGGGCCAGAGGCAATCCAGCGGCGCTGCGACCGACCACGGATGCTGCCACGTTCCTTCGTACACCGGTAACTCGTCTTCCGTGTTCGGAAACGGAGTCTGCCCGGTGCAGTCCACCGACCAGCCGTGGATGACGGCCAGGATGTCGTCGGTGCCGACCCGGCCGTCCTGCGTGACGTCATGAAAGCTTCCGAGCCCGCTCAAATCACCAGCCTGGGATGTGCCCCAATCTCCGAGCACGCCAATCAAGTCGGTTGCGTCCACGCGTCGGTCTCTGTTGCAGTCGCCCACGCAATAGGGCTCGGATTCGATGAGTGCCTGCAACTCTTCCCGCAAGGCGTCAAATGCTGCTGCGTCCGATGGGTCGGCCGGAGGCAGCGCGATGCGCGTGGCGTCGGATTCAACCCCTGAGACCGCTGGCGGAACGGGCACAGGCAAACGATAGAACTCGACTTCGCAACTCTCGGAACGCGGGCAGGATGCTCCAAGCCGAAGGATCACCTTGTAGTCGGCGCTCCGCACGGCCCAGGCTCGGGTGGCCTGTACGCGGAAGTCCTGCGGCGCGCCGACCGACTCCCAGTACGCGCAGCAGTCGTCAAAGGCCCCGCCACGCGGATAGAAGGTTCCTCCCCGCCGTTCACACTCCAGTTGTGTGGCGTATCGATAGTCCTGGCAGGCATCACCGAACGCGCACACCCCCCCCAGCCCGGCAGCGAACACGCTGACGCCGCGGTCGGCGTGAAGATAGTCTCGCACGTTCTCCGCCCCCGGGTCCTACAGCATCGACATCATCGGCCGGCCGTCCAGCGGCCGAGCCGGATCGACGTGCGCGTCCAGATCCACGCCGGAAATCTCAGCGAACAACACGAACAGATCAGCCAGGCTCACCAGCGCGTCGCAGTCACGACCCGGTGCCGCGACATCCGGACCAGCGACAAGCAGCGGGACGGACAAGCCCGTCTGGTAGAGCGTTCCACCGGCACGCGAGGCGTCGAATGGCGGCCGCGCGATGCGGGCATCTGTGCCGCCGTCCGAGGTCAGGATGATCCAATGCCGGGTGAGTTCAAGTGGGTTCAGGACAAACTCGTCGCCCTCCCACGTGCCGAGATCGATCTCCTCAAAGAATCGGCCCAGCTCCGTGTCGAGGGCCTCAAGCTGCTGCGCCATCGCTTCGGAAGCACCTTCAGGGTCGTCCTGCGGATCACACGAGCCCGGGGTCCAGCCCCCGTCGATCAGCGATTCCGGCGCCGGTTGGGCCTGCCCTGCCGGTGCCGGAAGCGACATCATGCACACCCACGGCGGGCTATGGCTCTGCGACCCGACCCAGTCCGCCGCCTCCTCCGTCATCCGGGACGTGCTGTACTGGTTTCTCAGCCAGTGCCGGGGCGCCTCAAGTTGCAGGTTCATTTCCGTCTCGACCCACCGGAAGTGCCCATTGAGTTGGTCAAAGTCGATGGCATCACAGGTGCCGTCGCAGTCCTGGGCTAGGGTCCACCCGCCGGACCCATCCGACTGCATGCGTGAAATGCCTCCGGCGGTGACACAGTCGATGGCGGAGGTCAACGGGATGCAGGTGTCCGCATCGAGGCAGCACGCGCCCAGTGGGCCGTCCGGGACACCGCAGGTGTAGGTTCCGGGAGGAACCTGGCCACCGACCGAGCCGTCATTGGCCGGCATGGATGCGATGGGCCCGACAAAGGTGTCGAACCCGCACGCGTGCACCGCTGCAGCCGCGCCGCTGGGACCATTGTGGCCCAGGTCGTGACGCCCGATCAACGCGGTCTGAAACCCCGCCGACTCCAGGAGCTCGGGCATGGTCAGTTCAACCGGATGTAACTGCGTCGGTGCCACGATGCCGGACGCTGCCTGGCCGAGGACCCGGGTCCGCAAGGGATACCTGCCGGTGAGCATCGCAGCGCGACTGGCAGCACCATCAGCCAGCGACCATGCATTGGTGAATCGAACCGACGACTGTGAGATCGCCCGAAGCACCGGCAGGTCCGCGCCGCTGCCCTCCCATCCCAGACAGTCGAGTTGGCCGACGCCCAGGTCGTCGGCCATGATCAGAACAATGTTTGGATTGCCAGGCCGGGCCTGAGGCGCGGCGACCAGCGCGGCAGCGGTCAAGAGTGCAAGCATGACACCGAATCTCC
>CAZSSV010000218.1:0-4511 GCA_964609425.1 uncultured Isosphaeraceae bacterium
CCGCAGCGAACCGCCGACTTCGAGTCGCCTTGGGCCCAATCTTCGAGCCACCTCTAGGGGCTGCGGCGCGGACCGCCGTTCTCGCCGGGCCAGCGCGATCCGCCGATCGTATCGGCAAACGGCCAGAAGGCGTCGGGGTCGAGCTTGCCCGCCAGCGTGATGTCACGCCCTTTGAAGATCGGCCACCACAGATGCACTTCGGGCGCCTCGACGACGGGCAGGCAGGTCGCGATCGGGTCCCAGGGGCTCTCGGGCAGAGACAGCTCGCCCTCGACCTTCTGCTTGTAGGCCGTGCCGTAGCTGCTGTGCACACGCACCACGTGCGGCGGGAAGTCGTAGGTGGGCTGGGCATGCCCCATCCCCACGCCGCGCGAGACCTTGATCCACCACTCGTCCTCGGTGTGGTCCGGCGGATTCTCGACGACTTCCGTCGCCTTGCCCTCGTACTCGAGGAACGTGTAGCCGGCGTGGGTGCAGCGGGCGTACACCTTGTCGAGCATGCGGTAGTACGTGGTGTCGCACTCGTACTTCGGCTGGCCGTTCATCTCCTGGCTGACGTAGATGGCGGCTTCCTGATCGATTCCGTAGCTGAGCGCGTAGAGGCCGGGCTCGCCCTTGTGGTCGGCATCGACGGTGACGACCACGCCGTACTCGGGCTCGTCGTGCACCGGAAAATTGTAGATCGTGAGCGTCACGCGCGAATCGCTGCCGCGGTCGATACCCGGGGGCAGCAGCGCCGCGATCTTCTCGGGCTCGGTGCGATAGACGATCTTGAGCATCGGCCAGTTGAGGATGTCGCCGGGCGGCATCGCCGGGGCGGTCGGGGCAGCTTCGGACATGGTGTGCGCTCCTGTCTCTCTTCGGCGTATCACGCGGACGGCGCCGCCGCGGGCGCCGGCGCAACCAGGCCGGACGGGGTCGAGCGAGTCTAGTCCAGAGCTGCCCGAGCGCCGATGGGGCTCTCGGACAGCCCGGGGCAGTCACCCACCCTGGGCCCTCTCCGGATCCGGACACGGAGATGTCCCCCTCCGGCTCCTCCGCTGAGGCGACTCGTGGCTACGGGCGCCTGGTGCGAACCGCGGTCCGCGGCCGGGGGAGCGGGAAGTCGCGAAGCAGGTCCGCGAACCGCTCCCACGTGAGGCGCTTGCGTTGGCTTCGACCGCAGAGTGGGCTTCGCACCCGCCGGACGACGGGCCGCAATTTCATGGAGTGATCGCGGCCCTTCAATCCCTACCCCGCCAGCCCCTACGCGGGAAACCTGAACTTCTTCATGGATCAGACAGGAGTGGTTCGCTCGTCCGAAGGCGGACCCGCCAATGCGTCGAGCCCAGCCGTATCGACGCTGATCCTGGATCCGAGCACCATCCACCCGGGCGGCACTCCCAGCTGCTGGACCGGGCCCTACGTGCCCACTTCTCCGCCCCGGACGCCTGCGCCGACGACCCTGCAGGCGCAGGCAGACGCCGACGCTCAGCTCCGCGATATCCCCGTTCAACTGCTCGAGCAGATCAAAATCGACTACCCCGGCCCGTTCACCGCCGCGGCCGGTGCCATGGTGGCGGTTTTTGGACAGGATGATCCGCCAGGACTAGCCGCAACGCTCCACGCCAACATCGACCAGGCGCTGGACGACGTTTCGATCGCCGGCCCTGACGGGGCCTTCCATTTCGAGGATCTTCTATCGCCTCCAGAAGGCAACTTCGACGCCCTGACAGTCATTGCAGACGTCGAAAATTCGTTCGGTGGCTGCGCGGGCTTCTGCCTTGCCCTCGGAACAGGCGGGGCGAATTCTCCGGGCGCATGCACTGACGACATCGGCCCGATCGAGGAGCCGGAGCTGCTGCTGAACACCTACGTCGTCACGTTGATCGATTCGCTCGACCTGGGAATCGCCTGCCCCCGGACCCGTTCGGCCGCTGCTGCGCCTCGCTCAGCGGAGCTGAATCGAAGACACCAGCTTGATCGAGTCGATGTTGTCCTGGCGCACTTCGCCCCAGCCCCGGTCAACGAGCTCACGGCGGGTCAGCCCATAGGCGAGTAGCTGGTTGTCGTCCGTGATGACTTCGCCCTGCTCGCCGTAGAGCGCCACGCCGCTCTGATTCAACACGATGCCGGCCTCGATTTCATCCTGAGGCAGCAACCGATCGACCTCGCGAGCGAATCCAGGCCACGTCTGGCCGAGCGGCTCGGCGCTGCCGGCGACGCGGCCGAGCAGGATGCCCGTCGATGTGTACGGGTCGAACCACAGGATCGAGTCGGGGAAGACGGCATGGAAGGTCGCGACCACTGACGCCGAGTGGAATGGCGGCACCAGGTGGATGGGCAGCCATTGTGCGACGACCCCGCCGGGCGAGAGCTTCTCGGCGATGGTTTCGTAGAACTCGAGGGAGTACAGCGCGTTGACCCCCGAGAAATACGGGGGCATCGGTTCCAGCGTGATCACGTCGTAGTTCTGACCGGTGCGGCGCAGCCAGGCGCGACCATCCATCACGATCTTGCGGACGCGCTCGTCTTCGAGCACCTGATCGTTCGTACGAAAGTGCGGCGCCATCTCGAAGACAGCGCTGTTCACGTCCACCAGGTCGAGGTTCTCGGGGCCTTCGTTCCGCACGGCGTTCGCCGTCAGACCGGTGCCGAAGCAGATGACCAGTGCACTTTTCGGATCAGGGTGCAGGGCCATCGGGAGATGCCCCATCCAATCCATATAGGCGGTGGCGTTGGAGTGCTCCGAGCTGGCTCCGAACCCATCGATGAGGAGCGAGCGAATGCCTTGCGGACTCTCCACGACGGCCACGGTCGAATCCGGCCCTTCGGCGAAGTCGATGATCTCGAAGTTCAAGACGTTGTGGGAGCTCTGGACGCGATCTCTACCGAGGCTGCTGGTGTAGTGCACCGCCAGCACCACGGCAGCAGCGGAGCCGACCAGGATGGGGATGGGAGACCGCCTTCCATACGACGCGATCGCGAGCGTCGCCGTTGTCAGCCCGAGCAGCCAGGCGGCGCGCGAGAAGCCGAGCGAGGGCAGGAGGATCCACGCCGCTCCGAGTGAGCCAGTCACCGCGCCAAGCGTGTTGAATGCATAGAGCCTCCCGGCGAGGCGGGGCTCGGCAATCTCTTCGAGATACCAGGGGAGTGCGGTGCCGATCAGCAGCACGGGGGGACCAAGGGCCAGCAGAACCAAGCCCCATCGCATCGCGAGAATCTCGATGTAGGTGCCCTTCAGAAAACCGGTGAGGTCCATACGCTCGACGAGCGGTGTGGACAGGAGGATCGCGATGGCAGCCAAACCGAGCAGTACTCGCGGCGCGACGCCGCGGGCGCGGAGCCAGGGAACCAGCCGGGCGCCGACAGCGAGGGGAATGAGCACAGCCGCAAGGATGAGTGCGAAGGTCTCTGTAGTGCTCTGAAAGGCAGCTCGAAGGGAGCGGAACCAGGCCACCTCCAATGCGAAGGTCACGAAGCCCGTACCAAAGACGACCAGCGGTGCGATCCGAACCCGATTCGGGTCGGGCGGCGGCGCGTATGTGGCGCGCTCGGGGACGGCGTCGGCGTCGAGCGGCGCGAAGCGCCGATCGAGGGCCAGCATCACCATACAGACGGATCCGTTGATCGCCGCAACGAGCACACCCGTCGCGACCACGCCGAGCATCGGTACGAGCAGGAAGGTGAGGATCAAGACCCCAAGGGCGGCACCCGCCGTGTTGACGGCGTAGAGGCGCGCGATCGATGAGCCCGTTGCCCGGCCCATCAGCTCGAACACGGGCACGGTGGCCCCCATCGATATCGTGGGCGGCCCAAGCAGCAGCGCAATGCAGAGGATGTGGACGATGGGGGCGATCCCGGGAGAAAGGCCGTATGCGATCTCGTCGGCCTTGGACACCAGGGCGAACCCCGGAACCAGCAGCAAGCCGGAGACGCCGATCGTGGCCTCGAGGTAGGCGTATGCTCTGAGCGGGCGCACGCCCCGGTGCGCCTTCAGCCGATGACCCATCCAAAACGAGCCGATCGTCATTCCGCCCATCGTCGCGGCCAGCGTCAAGGCCGTTCCCAGTGCGGAGATCCCGAGCGACAAGGCAGCGTGGGTCTGCCAGAGAACCTCCCACGAAAGCGCTGCGACACCACCCACCGCGACCGCGGCCAGGGTACCGGTCCGCAGGGCTCCCGCGCTCATGGTGCCACTATACACCTTCCCGCATTGGCGGTCCGAGCAAATTCCTTTCAGGGACCGGGCCCTGCGGCAACGTCGCCGGCCAGCTGCTTCTTGCCGGCCACAAGGAAGTCATTGCTCCGGCGGTATTGGAGGTTCGAGGCGATGCCTTACCTGACGCCCCAGCCTCGAGGTAAGACGATCGCGACGAAATTGCGCCAGGTCGTCGCGCGGCCGGCCGAGCGACTCTAGAAGAGGTCGAAGCTGGGCGTTCGGAGCGCGACGCCGACCATCAGCGTGTGGTTGTAGATGTCGCCCCCGGCGTCTGAATCGAGGTATTGCAGCAGGTATCCCGTCTCGACCC